>JAUWSD010000077.1 GCA_030610225.1 Chloroflexota bacterium | reverse complement strand
TTAGGAGAACAGAATCAATTTGGGGTAGCAGATAAACCGGTCTGGATAGAAGTTGGGATAGTCGTATTCTGTTTCCTCTTCTTTAGTACTAATGAAGAAACATATCTCGCGATCTATGCGGCAGGAGTTTTTATCCATCTCGCGATCGTGGGCTGGTCTGTTGTTAAGCGTTTGATCCGTCAGGCAAAAGAAAAATTCACTTTAAATACTGGCATATTGATCATAGGCGCGATCGCGGCTTCTGTAATGACATCTTTCGCTACAGTTGTGATTTTTGAAGAAAGATTCTTTGAAGGTGCCTGGACATTCTTCATCTTTATCCCTCTTTTATACGCCTTCTTCTCATATTCCCGAAGCATTCTTGGTGCTCCGTCCGCAGCGATGGATTACCTTGGACGTTTCAACGCCTCCCAGCTGGCTGGTTTTGGACTTGGTCAGGCCAGCAGTGTCATTGCATCTAATGGGGATGCGCAGGAAATTGGGGTTGAATGGCAGCCTGAACCGATCGAACGCAGTCAATGGCGCGATAAAAGAGTTGAGATCAACAAGGTTGCAGTCTTATTAGACGGATCAATTTATGCAGCTACCGCTCTCCCGTATGCTAAGGCTATCTGTAATGTAAATAAAGCCAAGCTGTATTTGGTGTCTGGAATTAAAAGAGAAGATTATGTTTCAGATCAGGAATTTGAGAAAGGTAAACAAAGACGGAAAGATTATCTCCGTAAGGTCAGTGTTGGCCTGAAACATGACGGAGTTGATGTGGAATATTCCGTGAATAAAGGTGGAATTTCACATGTTGCCAGGGAACAGGTTGAAGAGCATGAAATTGATATGGTAGTGACTTCAACCCGCGGAAAATCGGGCTCACCGCACTGGAAGATGGGCGGTGTATCCAATAAATTGATGAGGGCAATTGAGAAACCAGTACTGCTTGTAAATGCAGATATCGAAAGGGATGTGCCGGAACCAACCATGTCAAGGATTTTGGTTTCACTGGATGGTTCGATCCGGGCGGAAGCGGTTTTAGTATATGCCAGGGCATTGGCTCAGGCATTCAATAGTGAGTTGATCCTTTTGGCAGTTCCGGAAGTCCCGGAAGCTGAGCAGTACCGTGCTCCATGGTCAGCCGTCAGATTGATCAGGAATAAAATGGTTGACACTATGCAGAATTTCCTTGAAGCAGTATCACGCACATTGAACCAGGAAGGCGTCAAAACAAGGTTCCAGGTAAAGGGTTCAATGCCAGTCCGAACGATCATTTCAACTGGAAACTCTGAGAATGTTGATTTGATCCTGATGACATCCCGGGGAAGGGGCGGAGTGGATCGTCTCTTTATTGGCAGTGTTGCAGAGGATGTGGTTGAGCAGAGCAACCGCTCAGTTCTAATGGTTCCAGTATTAAAATAAGAAAAAATCACTTACAAATTTGAAGGGTATCTCCAGGATACCCTTCTTTTTTATTGATTTCTTTCATTAAATGATAGTAATGTTGACTGGCAATTCGTGACATGCTATCATTATAAATATTATTATTTATTCCTCGCCTGATATATATAGCAATTATTATTTATTTTTATTAGTCATTTTTATAGATATCAACAGAGTTACACCTATGATCGTTGCACAATGGCGAGCGCGAATTAGCGCTCTTTGTTTTACCAGGTGAGGGACATTGGAGATTTTATGGGCGCTGAATTCATTTTCCGTATGATAGGGATGGTCATATTTGGTATTGGCGGAGTTTGGCTGGGTGTTGCCCTTGGCGATGCCGCCCAGGCGAACATCTATGAGTGGGGTCCTATTTTTGGATTAGTTGGAATGTTGTTTGGCTTGGTAATGACACCATACCTGACGATCAGGCCAATACGTTCGATCCGAAAGGTGCTGAATCAAATTTCAACACAAACATTGTTTGCGGGAATGTTGGGCTTGATAATTTCATTGGTCACAGCCGGGCTTTTGGCATTTCCGCTTTCATTGCTGCCGCTGCCTTTCAGCCAGATACTGCCGATCCTGTCAGCCTTGTTTCTTTGTTATATTGGGGTCAGCGTTTTTATCTCTCGCAAGAATGATATATTCGGTGTGTTTTCAGGAATGGGGGGAAGAAAATCTATTTCAGATGGGAGTGAAAAATATATTTCTAATACAATCCTTATGGATACAAGCGTGATCATTGATGGCAGAGTTTCAGACATCGCCAGGACAGGCTTCCTGCCTGGTGAGCTGCTGATCCCCAGATTCGTGCTGAATGAGCTGCAGTATATTGCTGATTCAGGTGATAATCTGCGCAGGCAAAGAGGGCGGCGCGGGTTGGAGGTTTTAGCCCAGCTTCAGAAGGATCCGATGATCTCAGTGCGCATCAGTGATATTGATGTTGAAGGGGCGCAGGAAGTGGACGATAAGCTGGTGATCCTTGCCAGGCAGTTGAAAGCCCCGATATTTACAAATGATTTCAATTTGAACAGGGTAGCTGAACTTCAGGGCGTTAAGATCCTGAACATCAATGACCTTGCTAACGCAGTAAAAGCAGTTTTTTTGCCCGGTGAGATCCTGGCTGTGAAAGTGATACAGGAAGGGCGTGAAGCTGGTCAGGGAGTTGGCTATCTGGATGACGGCACGATGGTGGTTGTGCAGGGAGGTAATAATTTCATCGGAGTTGAACTCGAAACGGTTGTTACTAAAGTGCTGCAGACAGCGGCTGGGAGGATGATCTTTTCCAAGCCGACCGCAGATGAAGATTAATATTTGGAGATAGATATGGCTATTAGAGTTTATAACACTCTCTCTCGTAAGAAAGAAGATTTTGAGACATTATTACCCGGCATCGCATCCATGTATGTGTGCGGCCCCACGGTTTATGACAAAGCTCATGTTGGACACGGCATGTCGAGTCTGGTCTTTGACATTATCCGCCGATATTTACAATACAGGGGATATGAAGTCCGTCATGTAATGAATTACACTGATGTGGACGACAAGATCATTCAGAGAGCATTGTTTGAAGAGGTAGAGGCAGTTGTGCTGGCTGAGCGGTACATCAAGGAATATAACGAGCACCTGAAAGACCTGAATGTGCTCCCCGCTATGATCTATCCGCGCGTCTCAACAGAGATGCCCGAGATCATCAAGATGGTCGAGGGGTTGATCGAAAAAGGGCATGCATATGAATCTGAAGGTGATGTTTATTTCCGTGTAAGGAGTGATGACGATTACGGAAAATTATCCAGAAGAAAACTGGATGATATGGAAGCAGGGTCACGTATCGATATTGATGAACGAAAAGAAGACCCGATGGACTTTGCTGTCTGGAAGGCTGCAAAACCGGAAGAGCCATTCTGGGAGAGCCCATGGGGACCCGGAAGGCCAGGTTGGCATATTGAGTGCTCTTCCATGTCGCTGCGCCATCTTGGGGAGACGATCGATATTCACGGAGGCGGAAACGACCTGATCTTCCCGCATCATGAAAATGAGATCGCGCAGACAGAGTGCTACACCGGAAAACCATTTGCGACCTATTGGATACATAACGGCATGCTGCAGTTGACTGGTGAAAAGATGTCCAAGTCTATAGGAAACCTGGTAACTATAGAAGATTTTCTAAAAGACCACAGTCCAAATGTGCTGCGCTTCATGGTTCTGAATTCAAATTACCGCAGTCCGCTCACTTTCAATGATGAAGTCATTGGGCAGGCAAAAAAGGGGTTGGAGCGTTTGACCAATGGTCTGCGCCCCGCGTTTGAAGGTGCTGCCGGTGCGGATGATAAGACTTTAGCTGCTCTTAAAACGCAAACGGAAAACACCAGAGAAAAATTCATTGTTTTGATGGATGATGATTTCAATACTGCAGGCTCGCTTGGAAAGGTGTTTGACCTGACACGGGTCATCAATCAGGCAAGAGACGCTGGTGCAACAAATGAAGAACTGCAGGAAGCCCAGGATCTGGTCAGGGAGATTGGCTCAGTGTTTGGCCTTCGGCTTGAAAGAGATAAGAAAGAATCTGGTGATGCAGCGCCCTTCATTGATCTGCTGATAGAGATCAGAACTAAACTTCGCGAAGAGAAATTGTGGGAGTTGTCTGACTTGGTACGCGATAAATTAAAGGAACAGGGTGTAATTATCGAAGACAGTAAGAACGGCACCACCTGGGACTGGGAATAAAAATCAATGCGTGAATGGATCTATGGGCGTAACCCCGTATATGAAGTTTTGAAGGCAAGCAGGCGGCACTGTTTTTCATTGAAGCTGGCTGAAGGCGTGCAGGAAAAGGGGCGCCTGGCAGAGATCATTAAAATATGTAAACAGAAAAAATTGCCGATTCAAAATGTTCATCGACAGCAGCTGGAGAAGATCGCTTACAATAATCAGGGCCTGGCTCTGGAGGTTAGCGGCTATCCATACCGCTCACTTGACGAGATCCTTGGTCTCGTTAAAGAGAAACAGGAAGACGCTTTTATCCTGATCCTGGATACAATCCAGGACCCGCAGAATCTGGGTACATTGCTGCGCACCGCAGAGATCGCCGGGGTGCATGGAGTGCTGCTTCCCAAAAGGAGTACAGCCACGATCACTCCTGCGGTTGTGAACGCGTCTTCGGGAGCAAGTGAACATTTGCTGGTAACTCAAGTGAATTTGGCGCAGGCAATCGATACGCTTAAAGAGAATGATGTCTGGATCATTGGTTTGGACGGCGGAGAATGCTCGCAGCTTCCAACCGAGATCAACCTTTCCGGGCCAGCTGCTCTGGTAGTTGGAAATGAAGGGCAGGGGATGCGCTCTCTGGTTAAGAAATCCTGCGACCTGCTGATGAGACTCCCGATGAAAGGTAAGATAGAATCTTTGAACGCAGCGTCAGCTGGCTCGATCGCTTTGTATCTGACATGGCAGGCAAGGGAGTATAAATAATGCACCTTGAATCTATCACTCTAAAATCCACCAGGAATTGTTTGGCGGAACCCGGTAAAATTGTGGTTATTGGAGAGCCTTCCATCCCACTCGCTTATGTTCTGCCGTATCTGGCGAATTTGCCAGGGGTATTAGGATATAAACCAGATGTCCCGGCTTTAACCTTCAGACGCAAACCCGGCTTTCTGACCATTTACACTGACGAAGTGGTATTCACTCAAGTACTGGATAATGAGACCGGTCAGCAGCTATTTGACGGTCTGGTAGAGGCTATAAACGCAACATGGGAAAGACGGGATGACCTGCAGGCAGTTACAGAATCTAGGAAGCCAACCCGGCATCTGGATCTGTATAACCTGCTTCCAAAAACGAACTGTGCAAGATGTGGGGAATTGACATGTTTAGCCTTCGCAGCAAAGCTATTTATCCGTGAAGTAGAGATGACGGCATGTCTTCCTTTAATAGAAGAAGAGGCTTATCAAGAGAAGCGGGAAATATTGGCATCTTTGTTATAGGAATCAGGATTGATTCCATTGACTCAATACATGAATCAGATTAAACTTCCCATTCGCTGGAAATGTATGGCTACTTGTCTAGAAGCCTTGCTTTTGGTATAATCCATGCGTTAAGTAATTGTTGATTGCAAGTACTTTTACATCATTATTTCGCCGACATAGCTCAGTTGGTAGAGCGATCGCCTTGTAAGCGATAGGTCATGGGTTCGATTCCCATTGTCGGCTTCCAGACGGAATCCGGCTGGATTCTGTTGTGAGCTTGCGAGCCTGGCTGATTGTGATCAGAAAGGCTCACAAACCGGCAACAGTATGGACAGGTACCCAAGTGGCCAAAGGGGTCTGACTGTAAATCAGATGGTATACACCTTCGGGGGTTCAAATCCCTCCCTGTCCACTGCAGATTTATTCTGTACGGGGATTTACCAGTGTGTAAAAGCTAGGTGAATCCCGGACACCGAACAAGCTTTGAGGTTTGCGCGGTGTCTTTGCATGTTTGAGCGGCCCTCATAGCTCAGGTGGTAGAGCGCATTCTTGGTAAGAATGAGGTCATGGGTTCGAGTCCCATTGAGGGCTCTCGCAATCATAGAGAGTAGATTAGATTAAGGAGAAGATTATGGCAAAGGAAACATTTGATCGAAGTAAGCCCCACATGAATGTGGGAACGATGGGACATATCGATCATGGGAAGACAACCCTGACAGCAGCTATCACGAAGGTAGCAGCATT
>JAUWSD010000078.1 GCA_030610225.1 Chloroflexota bacterium | reverse complement strand
TTATATATGTCTCCGGTGTCGGGTCAGATGGGTTCAACCCATCCGCCTGGTTGAATTCCTCTACCGCTTCTTCCAGCAAGTCCAACGACCAATAAGTTCTTCCGAGCATGATATGCAGCTCTGCTACCGAGCCATTGATCTCATTTGCTTTTAAATATTCTGCTATTGCTTCATCATAATTTCCTGTTTGCTCAAGCACATATCCCCTGGCCCGGTGCACTTCGAAAGAATTTGGGTTCAATCCCAATGCAGAATTCGAGTATTCACTCGCAAGCTCGAAATCTTCTAAAGCGATCATCAATTCCGCATAAAAAGCATGTGCAAGACCATAATCAGGGCTAAGTGATAAAACCGTCTCCAATCTTTCCCTTGCCTGCTCATAATCCTCAAGATAGGTAAGGGCGGAACCCAAATACACCAGAGCCTCCACATTATTTGGTGAAAGCAGTAGGGCATTGGTAGCGCTGGTTCGAGCAGCTTCAAACTGGCTGGCAAATATCTGGGTCCGGGCCAGCTTTATATATATTTCGTAATTTGTTGGGTCAAGCTGAACAGCCTGCGCATACAGCTCAACCGCCCTGACCATATTCCCATCCTCATAATTTAATTCAGCCTCTGAAAGAATATCTTCCGGATGCTGAGTTGGGGTTGGGGTCGGCAGGGTCTGGGCTGGCAGCTGTGGAATGATAAATTGATTAAATACAAAGACCGCCCCGATCAAGATCAATATTAAAACCACAAAAGCTGGATTGACCCGATTCTTCTTTCTTCTTTTCCGAAGATTCCACTTGCTTCCTTTTAAGTACATCGTTTCATCTTACCGCGCCGTTTTTTAATAGTCAAGCTGTTTAGCTTCCGCTTTTATCACAATTACCCTACGCATATTTTCACCAACTTAATATATAATCTGATAGGTATATCCTGATCATATATAGAAAAGAGCAGCAAAATGAAATTTGACGTATTTACGATATTCCCCCAGATCATTTCCCCCTACTTGAATGAAAGCATCCTCAAACGCGCGCAGGAAAATGGGATCATTGATGTTAGCGTCCATGATATCCGGGATTGGGCAAAGGATAAACACCATACAACCGATGATGTTCCATACGGCGGCGGCGGTGGGATGATAATGAAAGCAGACCCCATCTTCGCGGCCAGCGAAGAGGTTCTTGGCGCTCCCCCAACCTGCCCTGTGATCCTGGTATCGCCCCAAGGGCGGCTCTTCAACCAATCGGTCGCTGAAGAACTTTCAAAACACGACCATATCGCTTTCATCTGTGGCAGGTATGAAGGTGTGGACGAAAGGATACGCCAGCATTTGATCACAGATGAGATCTCTATCGGAGATTTTGTGCTCACTGGCGGCGAGCTTCCTGCTCTGGCTATCATTGATGCTGTCACCCGTTTCCTTCCCGGCACACTCGGAGATCCAGGTGCAGTTGGCAATGATTCCCATGCAAATGGTCTTCTCGAAGGACCGCACTATACCCGCCCGGCTGAGTTCAGGGGCTGGGAAGTGCCGGATGTCCTTAAATCGGGAGACCACAAAAAGATAGCAAAATGGCGCAGACAGCAATCTATCCTCAGGACATATCAAAGACGGCCAGAAATGCTGGAATCAACCGATTTTTCGGATGAGGAACGGGAATTTATCAACTCTCTGGAATAGATTTTCATTGTTTTCCACAAAATATTAATCTAATATTAGAAATTCCCATTACGGGCAATCACAACTTGACGCTCACGATATGTACATGATAAAATCACATGATAGTACCCATTAGCACTCTCAATATGAGAGTGCTAATTTATGGGAAAGAAGAAGATGAGTAATCTAACAGAAAGACAAAAACTAATATTGGGACTTGTTGTGCAGGATTATGTTAATTCTGCAAAACCTGTCGGCTCAAATACCCTTGTCGAGAAATATGCTCTCGATCTCAGTTCAGCTACCATCAGGAACGAGATGATGGCATTGTCAGAAGCCGGATTCCTCCGCCAGCCGCATACTTCAGCAGGCAGGATCCCCACAGAAGACGGTTACCGTTTCTTTGTCCGCCAATTAATGCAGCGGCCTGCCCTGCCCGATTCACTGAAACACACCATCACACACCAGTTCTACCAGGCCCGTCATGATTCAAAGGAATGGGCGCATCTGGCAGCATCAATACTTGCTCATCAATCCAATGCAGCTTCGATCGTCACAGCCCCATTAACCGAAGATACCCGCTTTAAACTGCTGCAGTTGATCCCTACCACAGGACGGCAGGTGTTAATGGTTCTGGTTACTATGAACGGAAATGTCTGCCAGCAAATGCTGGTACTCAGTGAGCCGGTCCAACATGAAAAACTGACAGCAACAGCTGAAAAACTTAACTCGCTATTAATCAATAAAGATGTAACTGACCTGGATTCGCTCTCACTTAATCTGGACGCACTGGGGCAAGATATTTATAAACTGGTCTATGAAGAAATGACCCGCTCATCTCAATCTATAGCTGGAGAGATATTCCAGGAAGGCTGGACCAATGTGTTATCTGAACCTGAATTTGCAAATTCGGAAACAGCTCTCCGCGCCCTCAAAGTTCTTGAAGAACCCACTATGCTTGAAGAATTACTCTCCCAAACGGTAAAGAATTCGGAGATCGGCGGAGTGCAGGTTCTGATCGGCGGAGAAGGTAACTGGGAAGAATTGAGCGACTGCTCATTGGTACTCGGAAGATACGGAGTGCAGGACCTTGCCAGCGGTTACCTGGGAGTTCTTGGCCCAATTAGAATGCCATATGGGCATACAATTTCAACCGTTAATTTTGTTTCCCGTTTAATGAGTAATATCGTCAGTGAGAATTTAGGAAAGAATTACACAGAAGGATGATCGTAGCATAGCATCGGTATAAAACAAAGAATTTATTGAGGAATTATGGCAAAGAATAGAAAAGACAACAAAAAAGAAAATATAGAGAATGAAGATCTTGAAATGACAGGACCTTCGGAAGAGGTGCTTGAATTGAGTATTGATGAAGTCGCTGAGATGCAGGAAAAAATGCTGTCTCTCCAAAATGAAGCTCTAGAGAACAAAGACAACTGGCTCCGAGCCCAGGCAGATTTCGTGAACTATAAAAAACGCAAAGAAGCACAGCAGATCATGATGTTTGAAGATGCTGCAACCAGGGTTATCAAACAATTCCTGCCCAGCATGGATGACATGAAGCGTGCATTAGACAATCAACCAAATGCTGATGAAAATTCTGATTGGATCGCAGGAATAGAATTAATCTACCAAAAATTCCATGTAATTTTAGGAAATGAAGGTGTAGTACCCATGGATGTTGAAGGTCAGGATTTTGACCCGAAATTCCATGAAGCAATATCACAGGAAGAAAGCCCCGACCATAAATCAGGGCAAATAATCGAAGAAATTCAAACAGGCTACATGATCGGAGAGCGCGTCCTCAGACACGCCCTGGTACGAGTAGCAAGTTAGGAGGATTGAAAAATGAGTAAAATTATCGGTATCGATCTCGGTACAACAAACTCGGTTGTCGCAGCAATGGAAGGCGGCGAACCGACAGTGATCCCATCAGCGGAAGGTGAACGACTGGTTCCCTCTGTTGTTGCGATCAATAAAAATGGTGAGAGACTTGTCGGTCGGATTGCACGAAACCAGGCAGTCATCAACCCTGAGAACACCATTTTCTCAATTAAACGATTCATGGGACGAAAATATGATGACAAAGAAACACAGCACGCCATCAAGCACGTTCCATATAAAGTTACAAAAGCAGATAATGGTGATGTCCGCGTAATGCTGGGTGACAAAGAATATTCACCCCCAGAGATCTCAGCCATGATACTGTCAAAGCTCAAAAGTGATGCGGAAGCATACTTGGGCGAGACGATCACACAGGCAGTAATCACTGTCCCCGCATACTTTAATGACAGCCAGCGAAATGCCACCAAAGATGCTGGCAAGATCGCCGGGCTCGAAGTTCTGCGCATCATCAACGAACCAACAGCATCATCCCTTGCCTACGGCTTGGACAAGAAAGCAAATGAGATCATCGCAGTCTATGACCTCGGTGGTGGAACATTTGATATTTCCATCCTGGATGTTGGTGAAGGTGTATTCCAGGTTCGCTCAACTTCAGGTGACACATTCCTCGGCGGTGATGACTTTGACCAGGAGATCATCTCCTATCTGGTAGATGAATTTAAGAAGAGCCAGGGTATTGACCTGACCAAAGACCGCCAGGCCCTGCAGAGATTAAAAGAAGCTGCAGAAAAGGCGAAGATCGAATTGTCAACCATGGTGCAGACAGAGATCAACCTACCTTACATCACGGCAGATGCATCCGGTCCAAAACATTTTGTCACCACACTAACCCGCGCAAAACTTGAGCAGCTCACTGCTGATCTGGTTGAACGCACACTCGGACCAGTCCGCCAGGCCATGAGTGATGCAGACTTGAAGGAAAGTGAAATTGACGAGATCATCCTTGTTGGTGGTATGACCCGTATGCCTGCAGTGCAGGAAGCTGTACGCAAGATGTTCGGCAAAGAACCACACAAAGGTGTGAATCCTGACGAAGTTGTATCAGTTGGCGCAGCAATTCAGGCTGGCGTTCTTGGTGGAGAGGTCAAAGACATTCTCCTTCTGGACGTAACCCCACTAACACTCTCGATTGAGACCCTGGGCAGCGTTGCGACACCATTGATCGAACGAAACACCACCATCCCAACCCGTCAGAGCCAGGTATTCTCAACCGCCAGCGACAATCAGAACCAGGTTGAGATCCATGTCCTGCAGGGTGAACGCCCAATGGCAAAAGACAACAAATCGCTGGGTAGATTCATCCTAGATGGCATCCCACCAGCTCCCCGCGGCGTACCTCAAGTCGAAGTAACATTCGATATCGATGCGAACGGTATCCTGAAAGTAACAGCTCAGGATAAAGCCACCGGACGCTCCCAGAACATCACTATCACTGCTTCATCTGGCTTGAGCGATGAAGAAGTCAAGAATATGAAACAGGATGCAGAAAAACACTCAGCAGAAGACTCAAAACGCAAAGACTTGATCGAAGCGCGAAACACTGCTGACAATGCTATCTACACTTCTGAGAAAGCACTCAAAGACCTTGAAGATAAAGTTGATGCAGATCTGAAGACTAAAGTCCAGGAAGCTGCAGATAAACTCAAAGAAATCCTTGAAACAGACGATGTGGACGCACTCAAGAAAGGTACTGAAGAGCTTATGGAAGTGGTACAGGGTCTTGGTGCAGCAGCATATCAGGCTGGCCAGGAACAAGCTCCTACCTCACCAGAAGGATCAGCAGATGATGCAGGCTCAGATGATGAGGATGTAGTTGACGGTGAATTCACAGAAACAGAATAATATCTGTTTTCAAAATAAATAATTATGGCAAGGGCGAGAATATTCTCGCTCTTGCATAATAAAGGTTGAGGATTTATCCTCGATCTTTATCAAGTCGAAGCAGTGCTTCGAACAATTACAAACAGGGCTTATGGCAAAGAGAGATTACTACGAAGTTCTTGGAGTTTCCAAAGGATCCTCCAAGGAAGAAATTAAAACAACATTCAGGAAATTAGCACGTCAATTTCACCCAGATGTCAGCAAAGAAGAAGATGCAGAGGATCGATTTAAGGAGATCAACGAGGCATACGCTGTTCTTTCAGATGAGGAAAAACGGGCAGCCTATGATCGTTTTGGCCATTCCGGATTAAATGGATTTGGCGGTGCTCCAGACTTCAGCGGGTTAAATTACAACGACATTCTTGAAATGTTCGGCTTTGGTGATTTGTTCGGCTTTGGCGGCCGCAGCAGAAGTCCAAACCGCCCTCGAAGAGGTTCAAACTTACAGTACATTCTCAATATCGAATTTGAAGAAGCAGTATTTGGAGTTGAACGGGAAGTTGACATCACCAGAGATGAGCCCTGCACCCGTTGCAATGGCAAAAAACATGAACCCGGATCATCCCCTGATAAATGCGAAATGTGCAAAGGTCACGGCGAGGTCAGGCAATCCCGCCAGACCATCTTTGGATCAATGGTACAGGTTACCACCTGCCCCCAATGTCACGGTAATGGCGAGATCATCAAGGATGTTTGCA
>JAUWSD010000031.1 GCA_030610225.1 Chloroflexota bacterium | reverse complement strand
TTGATCTTATCTGCTCAAACCCGCCCTACATTCCAACAGAAACCCTGCAGAAGTTAGAAGTCTTTGAAAAAGAACCAACCCTGGCATTGGACGGCGGAGAAGATGGGCTTACGATCATAAGAAAGATACTTGCTGAAGCAGCGGATTATCTCCTTCCAGGCGGCATGATATTAATTGAGATCGAAGCCAGACAAGGTGATGCCGTCAAAACAATAGCATCCGAAAACTTCCCTTCTGCTGATATTCATGTTAAAAAAGACATCGCAGGACATGACCGTTTACTGGTGATCCAGACATGAGAACAAAAATTATCAAATCTCAATCCATTCTATCTACCCTGATTGCAAGCATTGCCTTGTGGTTTGGGAGGGTTATAGCAATTCCTACAGATACAGTCTATGGTATTGCTGTCAAGGCAAATAAAGCTGCGAACATTGAGAAGTTGTATAAAATAAAAGCGCGGGAACACACAAAAGCGATTCCAGTCCTGATAGGTGATATTTCCCAATTACCTCAGGTCACACCCCATATTTCCCCCACTCTCCTCAAGTTGGCAAAAAACTTTTGGCCCGGCCCATTGACCATTATCATTCCCAAACATCCCGGATTGCCAGAAAACATCTCTCCTACTCCTACACTTGGCATCCGCATCCCCGATCATCCTGCAGCAATAAACATCCTGAAAATGGTCGGTCCTCTTGCTGTCACATCTGCCAATATTTCTGGAGGAGCAGACACAAATACCGCTGAAGAGGTTATGGCTCAGCTTGACGGATTGGTTGATTTAATTATTGACGGGGGGGAAACAGAATCGGGTGTTCCGAGCACGGTAGTTGATCTGACGGGGAAAGAAATAAAAATACTAAGAACAGGTTCAATTGAATTAGAAGAGATCCAAAAAGCTCTTAGTATCTGATCTGCTTATTATTCAGCTAACGGCCAGTTTGGCAGTGCATCCATTGCCAAGTCGCTTGTATGTCCTAATGAATAGCGGAAATATCCAGCGACTGCCACCATTGCCGCATTATCTGTGCAATATTTAAGGGGCGGAATATGTACTTTTGCAGGCAAATCTTTTAAAACCATATCTCTTAATGCTTTATTAGCACTCACTCCCCCAGCCACCAGCATCTCGACCGCATTAAATTCCTGTGCAGCATAACGTGCTTTGGTAACCAGGACATCGACCACCGCTGCCTGAAAACTTGCTGCCAGGTCAGCGACTGGAAGGATCGCCCTTTCATCGTTCGGGTCCAATCCTTGGGATTCCCTGATATTTCTAACTGTATTCAATACAGAAGTCTTTAATCCACTGAATGAGAAATTCCATGTTCCCTCAAGCCAGGCTCTTGGGAATTTAAATGCCTCTGGGTTACCAGCTTCTGCAACTGCCTGTATCATCGGTCCACCGGGATATCCCAGCCCTAACAAACGGGCCACCTTATCAAATGCTTCTCCCGCCGCATCATCCAAAGTACCGCCAAGCCGCTTATATTTGAGATGATCTTCCATCAAAACCAATTCGCTGTGACCGCCAGAAACTATCAGCGCCAGAAGAGGAAATTGTGGTTTTGAGTTATTGTCCTCTTGAGTGGAAGATTTGATCCATGCGGAATACAGATGAGCTTCAACATGATTTACACCGATCAGTGGTTTTCCACTGCTCAAGGCTAGTCCCTTTGCCATGTTCAAGCCAACAACAAGGGAACCAGCCAATCCGGGTCCTCTGGTGACTGCGATCGCATCAATATCATCTATCGTCAATTGCGCCTGCTGCAGGGCTTCCTGCACCACAGGATAAATAGTACGGATATGCTCCCTTGAAGCAACCTCCGGGAACACTCCGCCGTATTTTGAATGCATTTCTGCCTGGCTCGCTACCACATTTGAAAGCACATTCCGGCCATCTTCAACAACAGCAGCAGCTGTCTCATCGCATGAGGTCTCTATCCCCAATATTCTTGCAGCAGGAAATTCATTTTTATCCATATATTTATTTTACACCATCACTACTTAATCAAGCATCCATAGGGACTACCAGATCGTGCGGGTATTCAGCTAAGACTTCTATCTTTCCATCCGGGTGCACATAGATCGTATCCTCTAGTCTGCATCCCATCCCTTTACTTGGGTAATACAAACCGGGTTCTATTGTTACAACCACGCCGCTCTTCAGGATCGCATCTTTTCCTCGTGCGAATGGATATTCATGAATCCTAAGCCCCAGACCATGTCCAACTCCGTGAACATAACCCTCCTCTATCAAGGGATTTTGGCGAATTGTTGCATGCCCAAGCTCCTCGAAATACTCACAGGTGTTCTCCTGCAATTGCGCAAATGACATATCCTTTTCTACCTCTTCCATCAACTTGTCATACACTGCTCGAACATCGCGGTATATCTTTTGTTCTGTATCTGGCGCAAACCCAAGACACCATGTTCGCGTGAAGTCATAATGATATCCTCCACCCGGCTCCTGCAGGAAAATATCAAAGACGATCGTCTTCCCTAATTCAAGAACATCATCCGGAGTTCCAACACTGTGCGGTATACCGTCGTCTCTGCCAATCGCAAAGATGGTACCGTGTGGATTCTCTGCACCCAGCTCTGAAGCCCACAAATTTATCTTGTTCTTAACATCCGCGATCGTCAGCGCCTTGCCATCTTCTTTGATCAGGATATTATTCTCAACTTTATGTGACTGCAGGAATTTCTTTGTCTTCCCCACTACCTCAGTTGTGATCTGCCCCATCGCTCTAATTCTGGCAACCTCATACTCCTCTTTGGTTTCCATCGCTTTGATGAATACTGTGTCTCCAACTTCACCAACAAGTTCAAGCTCAGGCAGCAATTCTTTCAGTTGAGTAAAAATAGAATATACACAGCCAGCTTCAACGATCCCATTGATCGACATTCTTCCAGAATTGATCCCCAACTCGGTCAATATTCTGCTGATCCGGACTGCGGATGCTTTTACCTCATCTCCGCCAACCTCTTTCATGATCTCAGTGATCTTATATTCTGCAAGGTTGCGGATCTCCATCCCGGATTTTGCTGCTTCTTCCCGTTCCATGGGATTGCAAAAAAGGAGGGGGGCTTTCCCTCTCTCTTTGATCAGATATGCCTGGTTGACATGCACATTTCCGGTGAAGTAATGCATCGCCGGGTTATGAGTAGCCGGGCCGGACACAAAAAGCACATCCAGATCTCTTTCTTCCATCAATCTGTCAATATCATTTTTCATCTTGAATAATTCTCCTGAGTTAATGAAATTATTAGCAATAGTTTCTATTATAGATAGTCATCAGGTCAAAGATGTCTCCATCCCAACCTTTTACTTTCAATTGAATATAATATCGGGCTATAGGACGGCCGACATAGATGTAATGCCATGATTCATTCTGACGATCATCATGGTTCTGGGTAAAGGACTGTACGAAACCGTATCGGAATGCGTTCTTATAAAGCCAGATTCCTTCAGGCGAGTTTTCAAAACCTGACAGCCATCCAACAAGTTTATATACATGCGGGGACGTGAAGTCAAAAGCCAGTCCGGTTTGGTGCTGTGAATGCCCCGGTAGAGCCACAAGTCCCTCATAGCTGTTTACTTTGTCCAATGCCACCTGCTGGGAATAATGATCTCTAAAACAGCTAGCAATATATGGCGAGAGGTTATCACTGATGCAGTCATTCAGCATCTCTGCCAGATCATCGACACAAAGTTCATGCGCCTGCGTTTCTTCATTCAAAAGCGGGAAGCCATAAGGATCTACTCGGTCATCATAATCGCTGAGTGTGACCAAACGCGGTTCTATTAATTCTGCCACTTCTTCTTCCGAGATCGCATGAGTATCATCGATGATCCTGAGCAGGATCGGGTCTTTCGGGACTGGCATATTCCTGATTACAAAAAGATCATCAATAGTGTTTTCCACCTTAACTGCTGCAACCCTGTCCGGGAAATTCTTTGAGAATCGCGAGTAAAAAAGCCCCACACCTGCATATATGCTCAGGTTGAGGAACTCTCTTCTGTTCATCAGAGGTTTGCTTTCTTTTCTACGCATGCAAAAATAATATCACGGATTATTTATTAGATAGATTTTAATTGAGCTAGGAAAGAGTCTTGATTGACATCTAGAACAGTCCTGGGGTCAAACAACACTTTGTCATCCTCTACCCGGGCAATGATCGGGATTTGCAGCCCCAGCAATTTCTTCACTAATTTGTTCGGATGCTGGGTGCCAATTGCCAATAAATATGTCGGCAGAGTCCCCCCTGGTAGACTTCCTCCCCCTACCGTTGATTCGCCTTCAATTACTTCACCAAAACCCAGTTCCCTTTGCCAGTTTTCAGCTTTTTGTTTTAAAGTATCAAGGTCAGCTGAGATCATCTGCCAGACAGGCACCTTTGCTTCAGCTTCCCCCTTCAGATAATGCAATAAGGTTGCAGACAATCCCGCATACGCCATTTTGTCTGCCCTGACAGCACGGGCAATTGGATGCTTCTTTAGTTTCTTGATCAGATCCTTTTTCCCGACAATTATGCCGGCTTGCGGGCCGCCCAGAAGTTTGTCTCCTGAGAAGCACACCAGATCAGAGCCTGCCTTCAACGATTCCTGTACTGTCATCTCATGCTGTAAGCCGTATTTTTTGGTATCCAGCAATGTTCCAGAACCTAGATCGTCCACCATTAATATTCCAGTTCTATAAGCAAGGTCCGCGATCTCATTGAGCTCCGGCTCGCTGTGAAAACCAGTGATCTGGAAGTTTGAGCGGTGTGCTCGCAGGATCATCTTGATCGGTTTCTCGTCTACCGCTTTCTGATAATCACTTAGATGAACCTTGTTCGTTGCCCCGATCTCTTCCAGAATCGCCCCTGATTGAGCCATGACTTCAGGAATCCTGAATCCCCCGCCAATCTCGATCAATTGTGTTCTGGAGATCAAAACACGCCTTCTTCGCGCCAATGCTGTCAGGATCAGTAATAATGCAGAAGCATTATTATTCACCACCAGAGCAGCTTCAGCTCCGGTCAGGCGAGAAAGCAGATTCTCAGCATGGTCGTAACGGGAACCTCTCTTACCGGTGTTCAAGTCAAATTCCAGGTTTGAATAGTCTTGTGCCGCTTCTCTGACAGCCTCAATTGCATCCAGGCTTAATGGCGCTCTACCCAGATTCGTGTGCAGGATCACCCCTGACGCATTAATTACCTGTGTCAGCGAAGGTTTCGTCCAAACTGCAACGATATTTTTTACATTCTTGATTATTCCAGCTTGATCCGGCACATCCCCCTTACCTCTTCTAACCTCATCCAAATATTCTCTGATGGCCAATGTGCAAAGTTCACGCCCATACTCAGAAATAAGTTCTTTAATTTCACCGGTCTGTAAGAGGCTGTCTACGGAGGGGAGATTGCGAAGTTCTTTTGTCATATATTAGCTCCTGCCCTTCCCCCGCTCCCAAAGACGAATGAACACCTCCACCGCAGCAAAACCCACGAATATGATCGCGGTAAGACCAGATGTGAGCAAGCGGCCATGAGATAGCCATCCCAGTAAGGTCACAAATACCCCGAATAGGAGCGCTTCTCTGAATATGACTTTCTCTCCTACTGGCGGATTGCTGGGGAAACGATGGTTCAATAATATTGAGATCGGTAGAGCTGTCCCAGCTCCAAGGAACATTAAAAAGAAAAAGAACATCCACCTTGGACCCAACATTGGTTCAGTATTTAGCGCCAAATAGAACAGACCCCCGATGCCAACCGCTAACAGGATGAATGCCAAGGGGAAATATGCTCGTGGTCTTGGTGTTCTTTCGCTCATTTTTTGCTCCTGCTGTATTATAACTTAGACCATCTCCATCTATCTGCAATAATCAATCTGAAATCATAATGATCACAGAATTTACTTGACAATCAAATTAATAGATAGTAATATCAAACTTGGTAAAAATAATAAAAGGAGACGAATGCGAAATTTCATGTACAACACAATGAATGATCTGAAAGTGATCAACCGCTTCCGAAGTGGCAGTTCAGCACTTATCGGAAAAGTATCACCTTGTCGCAATGCGTCTGTTGACCAAAGTTAAAGTATAAAAACTGAAACTGGCCGCGGATGCAGAATGACAATCCGCGGCTTTTTTTATTGATATTAACCATCTATCAAGCCGCGGGAGAATTTCTCCAGGCGGCTTTTTTTGTCCTCTTGGAGCAGCTGTGCAAGCAAAGAAGGAGTTTGAACAATGCAGTCGAATAATGTAATCATAGTCGATCAAGTGATCAAGAAATTTGGAAAGAATCAGAAAGCTGGTTTGTGGACACAAATCAGGAAGAGATTTGGACGAAGTGGAATTGATGGCGCAAAAGCAAATCAGAGTAAGCCATCAAAAAATGGCAAGAAGAAGGAAGTCCTGGCTGTAAACAAGGTCTCTTTCGAAGTTGGTAATAATGAGGTCTTTGGTGTACTTGGTCCCAATGGCTCAGGAAAATCAACTTTGATCCGCCTTCTGGCCACCCTTCTGCTTCCTGATGAGGGCAAGATAACCATTATGGGTTTTGATCCTGAAACACATCCTATGCAAGTTCAGGAAAAGATCAACCGAGTATCAGTGGAAGCCAGTTTCTTCAAAAAACTTTCCCCGATGGAAAACTTGATCTATGGCGCCAGGCTATATGGCAAAGGCGGCAAAGAAACCAGGGAAGAAATCGTCAAGATCCTGACCAGGCTGGGGTTGGAAAAGAATAACATCTACCGACCAATGGAAGAGATGAGCCGCGGAATGCAGCAAAAAGTTGCCATCGCAAGAGCTCTGCTCTCAAAGCCTGAGATCCTGCTTCTGGATGAGCCAACCACGGGGCTGGATCCGGTATCAAAGCGTGAGGTACAGGCAGTCATCCGCGAATTAGTCGAGAATGACGGCACCACCATCCTGCTCACCACCCATGATATGTTTGAGGCAGACATCCTCTGCAATCGTGTCGCCATCATGCATAAGGGCAAGATCATCGCCCTGGATACGCCAGAAGAATTAAAGAAGACCGTCTCTAGCGGAAATGGGAAAGAGACCACATTGGAAGATGTGTTCATCCATCTCACAGGAGACAAACTCAGGGAACACGCTGAGTAAGGAGTAACAAATGTCTACAGCAATGAAAAATATTCAGGCATCGTATGCCTTTATGGAACGAAACGCGAACCTGGTGAAACGTTACTGGGCATGGGAGATCGTCTGGTTAGTATATTCGATCGCAAACAGCCTCTCGGTCAGCTTCATCGGTTTGGGAATGGAAGCGCTCTCAGGAGCTGAAGCAAACGTAAACGGTCGCTACCTGGTACTTTATCTTGTTATCGGCACGCTTGTGTGGAGATATCTAACCACCATTTTCTACTGGATCACTGAAGTGATTTCGATCGAGAGATGGGAAGGTACGATTGAATACACCCTCATGGCTCCGATCAATCGGGCAGTCCATATGGCCGGACAGACCATCTTTGCAGTTGTCTACGGACTGTTCTTCACCGGTGTGATCATGGCAGTGACCGTCATGATCTTTGATGTCGATCTCACCAATGCAAACCTGATGGGTGCGCTATTGATGCTTATCAGCGGAAGCCTCAGTTTCATCGGTATCAGCATCATGTTTTCTGTACTGCCCCTGCTCTTCCCGGAGCGTGGTGCACAGATGACCCATATCGTTGTCGCCGTACTGATGCTCGTTTCAGGTGTTTACTACCCCATCGAAGTCCTGCCCGATTTCCTGCAGGCCATCAGTGTGATTAGCCCAGCTACTTATGTCCTTGATGGTGTAAGGCTGGCAATTTTAGAAGGCGCATCAACTAACACTCTTTGGCCATATGTTTGGCCTGTGCTGTTGATGGGTATAGTCGCTATCCCAATTGGATTAAAAGTCTTCGGGTTAGCTGAAAAATATGCAAAAAGAACCGGGAAATTAGCCCGGAATGGATAAAACAATGACAAATGCAAAAGAACTCGAACAACGAATTCAAATTGAAAGTCTGACTGCCAGACCGATCAGTGTGCCGGAAGATATTCCTGCCATGTTGGAACTATTCCACATAGTGAATGAAGAGGACAAGATCGAAGAAAGAAACAATCTTGATGCATTGACAAATCACTATGAAAATCTCAGAAACTGCGAATTAGCAACTGACTCTCTTATTCTTGAGGTAGATGGGAAGCTAATAAGCACCGGGCGTGTTTGGTGGGCTGAGGAAGCAGATGGACCCCTGATCTATTCAACCTGGGCAGCTGTCCATCCAGAATGGAGAAGAAAAGGGATCGGCGAACAGATTCAGATCTGGTTTGAGGAAAGAGCCAAAGAGATCTCTGAAGGACATGATCCTGAAAAACAAAAGATGATCGACATGTGGGCGCAGGACACTCAGAAAGGTAATTATGCCCTGGCAGACAACTTCGGCTATAAAGAAGAACGCTACTTCTTTGAGATGACCAGAGATCTCTCAAAACCAATTCCAGAACCAATCATGCCGGAAAATCTTGAAGTCCGCTTGGTTGTGGAGGAAAATTACCGCGCCATTTGGTTAGCCATAGATGAAGCCTTCAAAGATCATTGGGGGTATGTCCCTCATGAAGAGAAAGATTATGAACGCTGGTTGAATAGGATCAACTCTCTCCCGGAATATGATCCCAATCTCTGGAAAGTTGCCTGGGATGGTGATCAGGTAGCTGGCATGGTATTGAACGCAGTATTCGAAGAGGAAAACCGGCTTCTGGATCAAAAGAAAGGCTGGACTGACCCGATCTGCGTGCGCCGCCCATGGAGAAAGAAAGGCCTCGCTACTGCACTGATCAATGAGAGTATGCAGTTGTTAAAAGATATGGGTATGGAATTATCAGCACTTGGTGTTGATACCAAAAACCTGTCTGGGGCTTTAAATCTCTACACAAATTGTGGCTATGAATCAGGATATACCTGGGTCGTCTTCCGAAAACCTTTGAACTAAAACAAACCTGCGATACTATAGAAGTGTCGCAGGTTTTTAATAAAAGGAGCATTATGATCAAAACAATCATATTCGATATAGGTGGAGTGCTGATCCGCACAGTTGACCAGACAACCAGGATGAAATTAGCCAAAGAATATAACCTCACACATAGTGAGATCATTGAAGTAGTCTTTGGTATCAGTGGTGGACATAATCCCCAGCTTGGACAGATCAGTTGGGATGATCATTTAGCTAATATCAGCAAGAAATTGGAAATTGATCCAGAAGAAGGTGAGGATTTCATTGAACTTTTCTTTGCTGGCGATCAGTTGAATATGGAGCTAGTGGATGCTATCCGAATTTATAAACAAGACTACAAGATCGGCATCTTGAGTAATGCGATGACTAATTTGGAAGATTTGATGAAAAATGATTGGAAGATCATTGATCTCTTTGATGAAGTCATCAACTCATCAGTTGAAGGCGTCATGAAACCTGATAGCAAGCTA
>JAUWSD010000159.1 GCA_030610225.1 Chloroflexota bacterium | reverse complement strand
CTTGAAATATCAGGATTGGATATCACGCCAGCAACAACAATTGTGACTCACGAAATATCTCAATCTGGTGGATATCGTGATGTATCGGTTACATTGGATATTATTAACGAACCCGATTCAGGGTATAGATTAACATATATTTCTGTTTTTCCAACAACAGTGACTTTATTCTCTACAGACCCATTACTGATAGCAAATATGCCTGGATTTGTTCGTACAGAAGAGATTGATCTGTCTGGTTTAACAGAAGACACAAGCACCAGAGTTCTATTGGTACTACCCGAAGGTGTTTCACTAGAAAGTGAACAAAAAACCGTATTAGTTCAAATCGGTGTGTCAGCGATTGAATCATCCGCTACTATAAAAGTACCTATACAGGTAATTGGATTGATCTCAGGCCTTGAGGCAATTTTGCCTTATGATGAGATCGAGCTGCTGGTCTCTGGCCCTCTTCCTGTATTGGATACATTGACTGTAGAAGATATTTTAATGGTTATAAACGTATCCGGTTATTCTACTGGAACTTATCTGGTTACCCCTCAAATTGAGTCTATTCCAGACGATCTGGTTATTGATACAATAATCCCTGAAATTGAGGTTACAATTCAATCCAATTAAACACTCAACAGGAGATTATATGCCAAAACCTGTAGTTGCTCTTGTTGGCAGACCAAATGTAGGAAAAAGTTCATTATTCAACCGCCTTGCAGGACAACGCTTGGCGGTTATTGATGATGTGCCCGGTACGACCAGAGACAGATTGCATGCTGATTCCGATTGGGCGGGTATTGACTTCATAGTGGTTGATACAGGCGGTATTGATCCTACATCTGTAAAAGTTGGAGATGGCAATGTGCCATTGTCAATTGGCTCGTCTGAATTCATCAAAGAGATCAGATATCAAGCTGAAGCAGCCATCAGGGATGCCGATGCGATCATATTATTGGTTGATGTTGAATCGGGTGTAACCCCAGCTGATGTTGAAGTAGCAGACATCCTGAGAAAAAATCAGAAAAAAGTTGATGGAAAATTAACTCCACCTGTTATTTTGGCTGTAAATAAATGTGACAGCAAACAGAGACGGGATCTAGTCTATGAATTCTATGAACTGGGAATTGGAGATGTATTTGCGATCTCTGCAATGCATGGGCTTGGAACCGGAGACCTGCTTGATAAATTGGTTGAGGTCTTGGATGTAGAACAGGATCAGGATTATGAAGAAGAAGATGACAGCACAATAAAGATTGCTATCGTTGGGAAACCAAATGCTGGAAAGTCAAGTTTATTGAATAAATTGATCGGTGAGGACCGTTCTATTGTAAGCCCCATCGCTGGTACAACTCGGGATGTAGTCGATGAGACGATGGATTATGAGGGAACACCTATCAGGCTACTGGATACAGCTGGGATCAGAAGGAGGGGGAAGATCGAGCCAGGAGTAGAGAAATACAGCGTCATCAGGGCAATGAGGGCAATTGAACGGGCTGATGTTGCTTTATTGGTGATCGATGCAACTACAAATATAACTAATCAGGATACACATATTGCGGGTTACATCTTAGATGAATGGAAAAGCACGGTAGTTGTGGTGAATAAATGGGATGCGATCGAGAAAGACACCTTTACGATCGAGGAATATAAGAAAAAGATCAGATATGAATTAAATTTTATTGATTATGTTCCGATCCTGTTCATTTCTGCTCTAACTGGTCAGCGTGTTAACCAAGTGCTTCCAACCGCTATCGAAGTGCAGAATGAAAGAATGGTACGATTAACAACATCACAGATCAATAAAATTCTGCGGAAAGCAGTAGCGCAGCATGCTCCTCCATCACATTCAGGTCGTCACTTCAAAATCTATTATGGAACACAGGTTAGATCAGATCCACCAACATTTTTAATTTTTGTAAATGACCCACAACTGTTACACTTTACATATAAGAGATATTTAGAAAATCAGATTAGGGAAACATACAGATATTTGGGTACACCGATCAGGCTGGTGTTCAAGAAAAGAAGCTGAAAGAGGATATTATGTCGAGAGAGGTACATATCAAGATCCTTAGAAATAAGATCTATGAAGAGATCCTATCAGCATTCAAATTGCCAAGAAACGAATTTTTAAAAAAGGTCACTTCTCCATTATTCAGTAAGCCAGCAGAAAAATTCGCACGCATAGGTGCAAACCTTGATTATGACGTTAAAGAATTTGGGGTCCGAAAAGCAGCAGAATTGATGCTGGCGAATTTCGTAGAAAAAGTCTCCTCAAAAGGATTGAATCGAGTACCAAAAGAAGGTCCACTATTAGTAGTTTCAAACCATCCCGGCACTGTTGACAGTGTTGCTATTGCAGCAAGTCTGCCAAGAAATGATTTGAAGATCGTAGCTCAAAACATCCCATTCCTGATGGATCTACCCAATGCAAGTAAACATCTGATCTATACCAAAAAGCCGCCACATGTTGAATCGCGTGCTGGAGTTGTCAGATCGTCGATCAGACACCTCAGATCAGGAGGAGCAGTATTGATCTTTCCTTCAGGGCAGATCGATCCAGACCCTGCGGTCTTGCCAAATGCGCGGGAGGCGATCGAAAAATGGTCGCGAAGCATTGCTCTGATGCTGCGTCAAGCTCCGGAAACCAATACATTGGTAACAATCGTGAGCGGTGTTTTAGAAAAAAAATATGCGGACAATCCATTTGTGAAGATACATCGCGATCCAGTCGCTCAGAGAAGGATGGCTGAATTCATTCAAATGCTTCAGCAGCTCTTCAAAGACAGAAAATTACCTCAAACAAATATCAGCTTTGGAGATCCTATTTTATGTTCATGTTTTGAGAATCTCAGGGATACCAGAGATGTTATAGAGAGGATAAAACTCCAGGCATTGGAACTGTTGGATGAGCATATGCTCAGAGTTGGAAACCCATTACAATTAGAAGGTTAAATTTTCAAACCTTGATTTTATAAATCAGTCCAAATGGGGGGAATATTTATTTGTAGATTAATCTGGAGGATTAAGGGAATGATTGATCTGCTCAGCCAGTTTTATTATCTGAGCAAATAATTCATGTTTTAAACTTGCACCACCTATTAAAGCACCGTCTATTTCGGATTCAGATATAAATGATTGAATATTCTTTTCATTCACTGAACCACCATAAAGAACTCTCATATTTTCTGCGGTGCTGCTGCCTAATAGACCTGAGACAGTGGGGCGGATGACATTTCTAATGAGGACATTGGTTTCTTCCGGGGAGGCTGACTTACCGGACCCGATCGCCCAGACTGGTTCATAAGCGATGATGAGTTGATCCGCTGGGACTGAACTGAGACCGGATAAACTCTTGCGCACCTGCCTGGAGATCACAGACGAAGCCATACCTGCTTCTTTCTCTTCAAGTTTTTCACCAACACAAATTATTGGAATTAAGTTATTTCCATATGCAACTTTAACTTTTCTGTTAACCATCTCATCAGTTTCTGAAAAGATGTT
>JAUWSD010000017.1 GCA_030610225.1 Chloroflexota bacterium | reverse complement strand
TTTCAGCATCCTTGGGAATCTCACTTCTGTTTACTGGAAGAGTGATTGGCATTGGGAATAAGGTCCCGTCTTCAAGTCGCAGATTATCCAGTACGCTGCGGTAGTCAGCTTCTCCCATAAATCTATCCAGCGGTGAGAATCCTCCCACAGCCAATAGCTCCAGATCATTCAATGCCCTTTGAGAGATCTGAATACCTGGCAGAGTTTCTGCTTCCTGGATTAACTCCTCGCGCTCTTTACCTCTTACAACCAGGTCCACTAGTTTTCCCCCATATGGAGAGATCAACTTTCCTGTGATAGTATTTGCATCCATGCATGTTCCTCTCTTTAAACTGGTTCGAATAAGATTACAGCCCTTCCTTTTACTACATTCTTCCCTTCATCGTTATAAACCCGAAGATCAAAATCTGCGATACGTTTTTCAGCTCGATTTAATCAAATACCACTCTCAATAGTACACCAATTAATAAATAAAATCATTAAAAATATTTTATTATATCTGCTGAAATTTCTTTTAAATTGAAGAATCATCCGCATAAAGAACGATATTCAGATAAAATACAATTTATAAAACTTATTGAGGAGCGCCATTAATGGGATTGATGAAGAAAGCCAAAACGGGATTCAGGCTTCTATTTAATGAAGGTCCTGCCTCATTTCTAAAAGCACTTAAACGAAATTTCTTTCCCCCAAATAACCCGGACGAAATTTTTATTGCTTTCAATGTTCTCAATGCCGAAAAAGAAAAAGGGATAATGGTGGATGTGGGCGCCCATCATGGACATTCTCTTTCATCCTTTGCCAATCACAATTGGCAGGTTTATGCATTTGAGCCAGATTCAGATAATCGCCGTCAATTAGAAGCACAATTTGGAGATCTTCCCAATGTAAATATCGACCCTCGTGCGCTCTCAGATAAACCACAGGAAAAGTTGACTCTTTATAAGAGTAAAGAATCATCAGGAGTTAGTGGCCTCTCTGGTTTTCTCTCAAGCCATACTCCCTCGGAAGAAGTAGAAGTTACCACTCTAAAGTATTTTCTGTCGGAAAAGAACATCACTGATGTGCAGATTGACTTGCTGAAGATCGACACTGAGGGTTTTGACTTATTTGTCTTGAAGGGATTTCCCTGGGAAAAGAATAAACCCCGCCTAATCATCTGTGAATTTGAAGACAGAAAAACTGTGCCGCTTGGGTACAACTATCATGATTTTGCTCAATATCTGATCAAATTAGGGTATCAAATAATTGTTTCAGAATGGCACCCAATTAAGAAATACGGTGCCCCCCATGATTGGAAATGTTTTGCTGCATACCCACATGAACTAAATAACGAAAAGTCATGGGGCAACCTGATCGCAGTAATTGACGAGAATTTGTTAATGGAATTAAAAAATTCATGCGGAATTTAAGTTATCCCTAGCAAAAACATTTCAAATTCATCTGTTCTTTTTACTCTAATTCACAATAATCTTTCTTGATCCATGGTTGCTGTTTTGCATTCTTTGACTGCAAGTTTAACAACCTCCACCCTGACATTAACCCCAACCAGCATAAGATAAAAACAGTGTTTGCTTGTTGCAAAGAAAAGAAAGGGGTATTACTGAAAAAATCATAAAAACTCTTGTTTTATTGAGAACTTTACCCTATAGATTTTATCTATACCCCCCGATAGAAACAATCGATTCCGTAAAGGACAATTGTCCCTAAAGAATTGTGAAGGAAATCACTATACTATTCCCTGTAAACGCAAAATTAATGTTGCTTTTTAATATTACTTGGCAGACTGCAATTTAGCATGTGCTGCCATCAAACTAAGGAGTTATAAATGACTGACCTGAATCAAATTGAAGCTGCTCGAATTGTAGACGCCCGTGGAAGTGCCTGCCCTGGCCCACTGCTTGAAGCTAAAAAAGGGATTGGCTCTATTGCAGTTGGCGAGATCCTGGAAATTTGGTCTGCTGATGCAAATACAAAGAATGATATCCCCAGATGGTGTCAAAAAGTCGGACACGATTTTCTTGGCGCTCTGGAAGCTGATGGCTACGACCGCTTATTAATTAAACGAACAAAATAACCCTGGAAACCCAATGAAAGATCCCGAAGCAAAGCCAAAAATATTGATCTTGGCAACTTTGTCTGGCGGATATGCTGGCGCAGATTCAGTTGGGCAGCTGCATATAAATTACGCTCCCAATGTTTATGTATTGCCAGTTATTTGCCCATCCATGTTCGCTGAAGATTTCTATCTGCGTGCATTTGATAAAGGTATTGATGCCATAGTTGTGATGTACAGCGGTACTGATTGCCCCTACATTGGCGGAGCAGAAAGAACGGCCCAGATAATTAATAAAACATATCCATTGATGAAAGAACGAGGTATTGATACTCGTCGTTTACGTCTGGTAGCCATCTGCACAGTCTGCACAAATCCATTCCTGAAAGAAGTAAATATAGCAAATGACCTCTTGCAGGAGATCGGATCAGTTACCAATGAAATTTCAGTACCAGCATAGAAGAATGATGCAAAGGAAAATTTATTATGGCTACAAATAAGATCAAAGTAGACGCTCTTGTAGTTGGTGGTGGAATTTCTGGGATGCAGACAGCGCTGGATCTGGCAGATCAAGGCTATCAAGTAGCATTAGTCGAAAAAGAAGCCAGTATCGGTGGAAAGATGATTGCTTTGAGCAAAGTTTTTCCTACCCTTGACTGCTGCAGCTGCATCACAACACCAAAAATGTCTGCCGTTGCTCATCAAGAAAACATTACCCTCCTAACTTATTGCGAAGTTGATCATATCAAACAAAACGGAAAAGGTTTCATAGTTGGTGCAACAAATAAGCCGCGATATGTAGACATGGATCTCTGCACAGGCTGCCGTCAATGTGAGTATGTATGCCCCGTCGATCTGAAAAATCCATTTGACAACAACCTTGGAGCCATTCGCGCTATTCGCGTTCCGTTCTCCACCGCAGTTCCACAAAAAGTAGTTCTCGACATCGATAACTGTATTCTGTGTGGAAAATGTCAGACAGCTTGCGCGGTTGATGCGATCGACTTCACACAGCAGCCGGAAGAAATAATGATCGAAACAGATTCAATACTTCTGGCGACAGGTTTTGAGGTCACTCCAAAAGACGCAAAAAAAGAATATGGCAACGGGAAACTGCTCAATGTAATTGATGGTTTAGACATGGAGCGTTTATTAGCTCCCACTGGTCCTTATGGGCATGTTCTGCGGCCATCAGATGGAAAAGAACCTGACTCGATCGCATATGTACAATGTGCAGGGTCAAGAGATGAAACATTGGGCGTCGAATATTGTTCCCGCGTTTGCTGCATGTATGCAATCAAACAAGCCATGCTGCTCTCTGGTGCTTTACCCCTGGCAGACATAACAATTTACTACATGGATATCCGTGCATTTGGAAAAGGTTATGAGCAGTTCTACCAGAACGCCAAGGCAATGGGAATCCAATTCATTAAAGGAAAGGTTGCCAAGATAAAAGAGGACGAGAATCAAAATCCTGTATTCAGAGTTGAGATGGTCGATGAAGGCGGTAGTGTTGTTGAACATACTCACGATCTGGCCGTACTTTCTGTTGGCATGCTTCCCTCTTTCGATCCGACCCCGATTTTTAATGTTCCTAACGATACAGATGGGTTTATCATGACCCCGGATCAAAACTTTTCAGCCTCCCTTACAATGATTCCTGGAATTTTTGCAGCTGGCGCTGCGACTGGCCCAATGGATATTGTGGATAGCATAATGACCGCTGGCTCTGCCGCTTCTGCAGCTTCTGCTTATATAAAATCTCAGCAAAATGGAAAAGAAGAATCGTCATCCAAAATCGCTGATCTTCAAAAGGAGTCACAGCATGCCTGAGAAAAAAGATCTTCAAAAAGATAATGAAGATATCCGCATCGGTGTATACACATGCTATTGCGGTGGAAATATCAGCGATATTGTCGATTGTGAAAAAGTTCGAGAATTGACCGAAACATTACCAAATGTTGTTGTTTCAAGAACCGATATGTCAATGTGTTCTGACGCCGGTCAAGCAATGATCGAAGAAGATATTCGCAAGCATGGAGTAAACAGGGTTGTTATCGGGGCCTGTGCTCCTTCCCTGCACGAACAAACATTTCGCGGTGCAGTGGCAAGAGCTGGGCTGAACCCCTTCCTTTATTATCATGTTGGTATCCGCGAGCAAGACAGCTGGGTTCATCATGGAAACCACGAAGCTGCTACTGAGAAAGCAATTGTATTGATGAATTCCGGTCTTGCCAAAGCCAGGCTCCTAAAACCCCTTAAGCCGATCAAGCTTACAGCACAGAAACATGCTTTGGTAATTGGCGGCGGTGTAGCCGGGTTAAGATCTGCATGGGATATCGCTAATCAAGATATTAAAGTCACCCTGGTTGAGAAATCACCCTTCCTGGGTGGAAGAATGGCCCAGTTGGAAACTGTTTTTCCAACTAATAAACCTGCAAGAGACTCCTTACATGAATTAATTGAAAAGGTGATCGATCACCCCAGCATTACCATCCATACCCAGGCAGAAGTAAAGAGCATGAGTGGATATATTGGGGATTTCAACATCAAGATCGAACAAATATCCCGAGGTGTCTCATCTGAACTAGCTGATCAGGAAGCTGTGATTGACTCCTGCCCGGTTGAAGTTTCTGATGAATTCAACTATGGTCTCAAGACCCGCAAAGCAATTTATCAGGCATATCCAGGCAATTTCCCATCAACACTGGCAATAGATTGGGAAAACTGTACTCTGTGTGGAAAATGCGAAAAAGTAAATAGCTCTGGGATCGATCTAAAAAAGAAGAGTGAAATTATCGACGTTAATGTTGGTGCTGTGGTTGTAGCAACAGGCTTTAAGCCCTATGAACCCCGTCAGGGTGAATATGGTTATGGAGATTTTAAAGAAGTAATAACTCTACCTCAAATGATCCGTCTTTTAGCATTAAATGGAAAAGATAAGGCTCTGATGTTTAAGGGAAGAACAGTCCGAAATATTGGTCTGATCCATTGCGTAGGCAGCCGTCATGTTCCTGGAATACATGAACCTCAGGAAGATGGCAAGGTAAATGATTACTGTTCAAGAGTTTGCTGCACAGCAACCCTGCACATGACAAACGATATCAGACAACATTACCCTGACGTAAATATGTACGATGTCTATGAAGATATTCGCACATACGGGCGTAATCATGAGGAATATTACAAACAGGCCTCAGAAAACTTGGTTCGTTTTGTTCGTTTCCAGGCAGCTGAAGGTCCACAGGTGTTTGCATCAGAAAACGGGAATGACCAACCTCTAGTTATCAAAACCAAAGATTATCTTACAGCAGGATTAGATATAGAAATTCCTGTTGATCTCGTTGTTCTCTCTGTAGGCTTCATGCCAAATCCAATTGAAGAACTGACCAAAATCTTGAAGATCAATCCTGGAAATGACCGCTTCCTCCAGGAAGTGCATCCCAAACTGCGGCCTGTAGAGACAGCTGTGTCCGGCATTATATTAGCAGGTACAGCACAAGGTCCAATGAATATTCAGGAAAGCGTTACTGCAGCCAGTGCAGCAGCTTCAAAAGTATCTGTTCTATTGGGACAGGGGCAAGTTGAACTGGAACCCTTCGTCGCTGATGTCGATCATGATAAATGTAACGGCAGCGGAGAATGTGTTCAGGTTTGCCCATACGAAGATGCGATTTCATTGGAAGAAGTGACTATAAATGGAAAGGTCTGCAAGCGAGCTGTAGTTATCCCAGCTAATTGCGTAGGCTGTGGTTCGTGTGTAAGTGCATGTCCAAATCGCGCAATTGACATTCAGGGCTGGACATTAGGCCAATATGAATCCATGGTAGATGCAATCGCCGAAGGAATGCTTGCGTTGGAGGTATCAGCATGAGCGATAAACAAACTAAGAAAGAAAAAATGCAAATTTTAAAAGAACTTCGTGAACAATATGCGGATTCTGTAGCCAAAACTCAAGCACACCTGAAAGAGCAGCAGTCAGCCCGCAGACTTTTGAAAAAAGCAATGAAAACAGGCCCAATGACAGTTCCGGAAATTGCTGAAGCTGTCAACCTGCCATCCGATGAAGTGCTCTGGCACATTGTGGCAATGAAAAAATATGATTTGGTTACAGAAGTGGGTCAAGATGGTGAGTATTACAAATACGCATTGCCAGTGAAGGAGAAAAAATCATGAGCATACGTGTAGATCCAGACCTTCTGCTGGAAATTAAGGAGTATGGCGACGGCGAAGTCGAAACCTGCTTCAACTGTGGTAATTGCACAGCTATATGCCCTTTTACAACCGATGATTACCCCTTTCCAAGAAATATGATCCGGTTAGTACAAATTGGAGCAAAAGACAAACTGAAGCAAAGCATAGATCCCTGGCTGTGTTATTACTGTGGCGATTGCTCTCAAACCTGTCCGCGTGGCGCTGAGCCTGGGGAAATAATGATGTCCCTCAGACGCTGGCTAACTGCCCAGTATGATTGGACTGGACTGGCAAAGAAATTTTACACTTCCAAAGCATGGGAGATTGGCTCAATGGTTGTTTTGGGTCTCCTCGTTGCATTTTTAGCTTTATTCTTAAGTGGTCCGATTGTCACTGACCAAGTTGAGCTAAACACATTCGCACCAGTACACATCATCCATATCGCAGACTTAATATTGGCTGGTTTTCTCACCTTCTTCATAGCAACTAACGTCTTTAGGATGCATAAAAATATCATGTGGGATGGGATGGACAAAAAAGTTCCTCTTAAATTATATTTTACTGAAGCATGGGAACTCATCCTTCACACTTTAACCCAAAAGAGATGGATACAATGTGATGAAGACAAAGAGGAAAAAGAAGGGATCAGCAAATGGCTCACTCACTTATTGATGATGAGTGGATATGGGCTGATGTTGATCATGGTTGTATTTTTCTTAAACTGGTTCCAAACAGATGAAATTTATTCATTCTGGCATCCGCAGCGGTTGTTAGGCTATTATGCCACCGCAGTGCTGCTATTTGGATCTGGAAGCGCAATCTGGGGACGCATCAAGAAAAACACACAACTGCACCGCTTCTCTCACTTGAGCGATTGGATCTTCCCAATATTGCTTCTTGCAGTATCAATTACCGGGATTTTAATTCATTCCTTCCGCTATTTCGGACTACCCATAGCCACTTATTACACCTACATTATCCACTTAGCTTTTGTTGCACCAATGTTAGTTCTGGAAGTGCCTTTTGGGAAATGGTCTCATTTGTATTACCGCCCTCTGGCTATCTATTTCCAGGCAATAAAAGAAAAAGCGAAACAAGAACAAGCATCTGCAAAAACTGCTCCAGCAAGCGCAGATTAAAGTTGTCAATAACAACTCTGATCTATTTGAAAAACTGGCAGCTTATTTTATCAGCAAAGATTAATATATTATTTGGAGGATCAAACTATGAGTGATGAAATTGGAAAGATGGTTGTTCTAATAAACCATGATGATGAACAAAGTGTAATGGGCGCCTTAGTTATGGCTGCCGCAATTGCCGCTACCGGCGAACAACCTCTTATGTTCTTCCAGCCCGGAGCTGCAAAAGTATTAGTTAAAGGCGAGCTTGAAAAATTCCAGGGCCTGAAAGGACAGCCAGATCCGATTGATCTTTTTGACGCTATCCAGGTTCTTGAGGGGAGAATCATACTTTGTGAATTAGGTTTGCCAATTTGGGATATTGAGAAAGAGGAATTAAGAGAAGGTATTGAGATCATGATGGCTTCCACTTTCCTATTTGAGGCTGAAGGTTCATTGATGACCTTTAGCTACTAAACTATTTCAACCACGGAGGTTTTTTTATGGGTTCTGTAACACCTGATAAAACACTAGATGTAAAAGGTAAGATTTGCCCTTATCCAGACATGGATACAATGACTACCTTGAAAAAAATGGAGAAAGGACAAATCCTCGAAGTTTTTTTGGATTACCCTTTATCCGTTGAGAGAATTCCACGCAATTTAAAGAAACAAAAACATAAACTGTTGTCATCAGAACAAATTGATGGCCCAATCCATCGCCTATTGATTGAGGCGCATGGACTTAAATAATTTATCAAAAGGAGAGAATAAATTATGAATCTAGTATTAACAGGTTTGATTTTAGGTATTGTTTTTGGTTTTATCTTACAGAGAGGCCGTTTCTGCATGAACTCAGCCTTTCGCGATGTTGTGCTTTTAAAAGATTTCACATTGTTAAAATCTGTTGGAGCTGCATTGCTCGTTATGCTTGTTGGTTTCGCATTAATGAACATGACTGGCGTGATTACCCTCAATCCTAAGCCATTAGTTTGGGGTGCAAACCTCCTCGGCAGCTTTGTCTTTGGTATAGGCATGGTGATTGCCGGTGGATGCGCAAGTGGTATCACCTACCGCACCGGAGAAGGCATGGTAGGAGCGATCACAGCAGTGATTGGCCTTTCATTAGGCGGATATATGACAGCCGCTGGCTTCCTGGCAAGTTTCAAAACCAATCTTCAAGGCAGCACAAAACTCTTGGCTGCAGATGGCTCAAACCTAACCCTGGCAAATCTGTTCGGGATGAACCATGCATTGCTGGCATTCATCATCGCCGCTATCGCAATAGTCGTATGGTACTTGCTTGCTCGCGGCAATGAAGATGATGAAATGTGGGGCGCTTCCGAAGGCACCCTCTTTGATAAGATCTTCAAGAAGGGTTGGGGCTGGCTGACAACCGGTCTCCTGATCGGGTTGGTTGGCATCGCCGCATACCCGCTTTCAGCTGCAGCTGGACGAAATTACCCATTAGGCATCACCGCAGGATGGATCGGGATCGTAAAAAGAATCTTAAGCCCTGAAAACACTCTTGGCTGGCTCTCATGGCTTATCATTGGCATCATTGTCGGCGCTTTCATTGCTGCAATAATTGCTAAAGAATTTAAATTCCGAGTACCTAAAGCTGGCGTTATGCTTCAGACATTTGCAGGCGGTTTATTGATGGGTTTTGGCGCAGTCACATCAGGTGGTTGCAACATTGGTCACCTGCTTAGCGGTGTTCCACAATTAGCATTGGGATCAATTTTGGCAGGTATTTCAATTATACTGGGTTCGTGGCTGACAGCTTACGTGATGTTCGTCCGCCCACAAAAATAATTATGATGTAGAGGAGTTAGTTATGAGTGACGATGGAAAAATGGTTGTAATATGTAACCATGCAGATGCCCCCCACGTAATGCCCACTTTGATCATGGGTGCTTCAGGGGTCGGCATTGGCGACCAGGTAATTTTATTTTTCGCTCCAGGAGGAGCTCAGGCGCTGGTAAAAGGTGAGCTGGAGAAAATCGGTACTCCAAAAGGTTTGCCAAACCCCATTGAACTATTCAACACCATTCTGGAGCACGGTGGAGAAATAATTCTTTGTGAGCTGGCATTGGAAAATAAGGGAATCAAAGTCGAAGACCTGCGAGATGAACGCATCGTCATTAAAAACGCTCCCTCATTCTTGCTGGATGCACAGGGCGCTGGTTTGTCCTTTGTATTCTAGCAACTGATCAATCTTGATCATAAAAGGCTTGATGGCAACATCAAGCCTTTTTATTTTCATCCGCAATCTCTGGAAATCTAGCCATCTTCAATAGATCATTATTTGAAGGATCGTGTACAAAACTCCAAAATACTTCCTGGGGGTGTTGATTTGGTTCATCAATCAATTTCCGAACCATATAAATATCCCGCTTAAGTTTAAAACCGGAAACAGGCACTTCAATTACATTTCCCATCTGCAATGGACACGCTGTTGCCAACCTGGACACAAACGCTACCCCATATCCTGCAGCAACAGATTCCACTATAGCTTCAGCATTACCTAGTTCCAGGAAGATATTAAGATCATCCAGGACAATATCATACTTGGCAAATTGACCCAGCATCACTTTTCTGGTCCCGGAAGAAGGTTCCCTGATGATCAATGGCTCATTTATCAAATCGTCTGGAGTGATAAAAGGAACATTTTCCCATTTATGGTTTTTTGGAACGATTAAGCTTATAGAGTCTTCAAAAAATTCCTGGATATCCAAACCTGTTTGAACTGTCTCGTGGCTGAGGACCCCCAGATTTGCCTCTCCTTCTATTAAGCGCATGAGCACATGTGGTGGTGTACATGAAAGGATTCTTACTGAAATGCCTGGGAACCGATGTCTAAACCGTGCTGCAAGTTGAGGAAGAATATATTTCCCAGAGGTTGTGCTGCACGCGATCCTGAGCTCCCCCACAATATTATCCTTAAGAGATCCCATCATTGCACTCAATTCCCCCGACCTGCGTAGAAGTTTTCTTGCCCTGGGAAGGAGCACGCGCCCCCCATCAGTGAGAAGAAGCTTTGAGCCAGATCGATCGAACAACTCCACCCCGAAATCAACCTCGAGCATTTTAATATGATGACTTACTGTCGGCTGTGCCCGATTGAGAACTTTTGCTGCTTCTGAAAAACTCAAAGATTCAGCAACCTGTACAAAGACTTGAAGTTTCAGCAGATCGATCATATTCTCATCCTATTGGTTTTGATATATTATCTCATAGAAGATTTAATGCCAACATTTTCAAATAGGTCCTTCCAGCACTGCCTAAAACCGCTTTAACCAAAAAATCTCCATTATTGATGGAAATTTTACGGGAAGAAATTGATGTTTTTGTGGGCCCGGAAAGATTCGAACTTTCAACCAAACGTTGCAGAATATACATGTCCACAGAGTAGTTTAGAGTCTATTGTGTCCATTATGTCCAATTTCGAGGGGTGTTTTTATCCACCCTGTCCACATTCTCCATAGTTTCCAGGCTATCTGCACCAAAACTGCACCAAATTGAATAATTCCAGGAAAGGTGGCTCTGTTCTAAACACAACAAATATTATCTAATTCGACTCACATCTGGGGTAGTGTACCTAATCCAAATGCCACTTGTGTCCGCACGCGCCAACCCCAATTTTATTTATATTGATCGGTTTGTGTCTAAGTTTCCATCATTTATCAAGTCCCGATGCCAGCTCTTCAAATATAGCGCGCGTGCTCTAAATATAGGAAATGCAGTAAACAGAATAAATGCCA
>JAUWSD010000044.1 GCA_030610225.1 Chloroflexota bacterium | reverse complement strand
TTCCATGCGATCATTGTTATTTCGCCATTTGAGATTGTGAGGTCTTGATATGACAGGTGGGGTACGAGGACTGGCAGAACATTCTTCAAAGATGCGCTTCCAAGAAAGTTCGGATCGACATAATGAGTTTTACTGAAGATATCCATCAAGTCAAATAAGCGGTCATTTATGTTGTCCATGAATTCCTTATATTCCGGGTTCAATGCAGCCATGTCCGAATTACGCCCCTTTTCAAAAGATTTATTCCATACGATCACAGAACCAATGTCGCTGATATGCTTTTTTAGATGTTCTACAAGCGCATTTGCAGGATCGCTTAATTCATCGTGCAGGTATTCTGTATGCTGGATTTCTTCTCCTGGAGCAGGTAGCGTATGAAGTGAGAACTGGAATGTAATTTGCTGGTATGGTGAATAGCCATCAAAGAATGGTACTGCTGGATTAAAAGTTTCATAATCGAGGAAGTAGATCGGGTATTCAAGTCTATCCAGTAATCCCTGGATGCCATTTTTATCAATCAGGACTTTGTTTTCTTTAACGGCTTTTACCTGGAGGCTTTGTCTGCTGGTGAGGGGAAAACCTGCTGGAATATCCTTGATCGCAAGAACGCCTTGGTCCCGTAGAGCACGGGCTTTCTTTCCTATTCGGCTTACTTCATAGATGGGATGCTCTGGCAGATGACCGTGGCATAAGCTGATGCAATCACACTTAGCAGGTTTCAAGCATCTTTCTATCCCATCGGAAGTTGCTTTTCCAGATATTTCCCAAGCCTCCTGCATCAACTCTTTTACTTCTGCCTGACGGTCATATATTTTTTCATTCACATTGGTGATTTGAAAGAATTTTGAGAAATCAACATCACCATTTTTAATAAACTCTTTGTTTATGTGGACAATATACGAGTTTCCAACTGGAATGGACTCAGCACAGACAAGGGTTTGGAAAGTGATGTCGTATTCATGTACTTTCTTGACTGAGGATGAGCTTTTGATCTCATAAATATCAAATTTATCTGATGGTGGGTTCTTGACGACGAGATCTGGTCGGGCCAGAAAATGTTCAGTGGTATATGTTTGCTGGGTGATCGTCTCAAGACCCTCAAATTTTTGCAGGAGATATTCTTCAGCAATTTTTTCTATCTCCTGGCCTTGTTCCATTTTGAAACGGTCATATAAACTGGGAACAGATAGATCGAGCTGCTGATTTATTCTCGCCCAAAGGTGCATCGGAGATTCAAGGTAAAGCAAAAAGTCGGATTTTGATATTTGAGTCATGTTCTCAGCCCTCTTTTAATTGATGATAGGTCAATCTTTCCACTTCTTATATTTTAACATTGAATAGAACTCGGGAAATCAAGCAGATGTCTTTTTATATTTCCTGTTGCAGAAATAAAAAAAGGGTTGGCATTGCCAACCCTTTAATAAATATATTACTTTGGAGTGAAATATACATCCGTAGGTTTTAGTTTGCTGTTCCTTAGGAATTTTGGTGAAACTTCCATCCCGATCCAATCCAGATCAGCTGCGAAAGGATCAAGCCCCAGGATGCGTGTCAGGAGCAGTGTGTTCACTCCTTCAAATTCGATCAGGGCAAGGATGAATGGGGTTTCTGGCAGGAATTCCTCCGATCCGAAGTGGCAGACGGTAAAAGCATGGATCGCCGCTTCCCGTTCAGTGATGTCGATCCAGACAGTTTCATCGCCGGAGTACATATCATGTCCGCGTGGGTTTGCATAAGTGTATCCACTTTCAATGTCCTGATTTGCCAGCAATTTCTTATTAGTCAATCCCGCAAACCAGGGACTGTCCTGAGCATATGAATGCAGGTAGGTGATCCGGTAATCCTGTTCGATCTGGATGGGGGTCATTCTCTTCAACCAGGCTAGACCCTCAGCATCAGTTTCAATGGGAAAGGGCACACCGTGAACAATATACCCTCCGAGAGTTTCTTCTTTTTTGTTTGGTAATTTGTTCATCTTAATCCTCCTTCTCAAGGATGCTGACAGACACATAAGTGCCTGTTCCCGCATGTGAGTGGATCGCACCTTTCTTGGGTTCTTTCAACTGCAGAGTGCCATCGCCAAAATGTTTCTCGACAGAGTTTTGCAGCTGCCATATGGCGAAGACTGCTTGCATAAGGCCTGTTGCGCCAACCGGGTGACCGCAGGCGATCAAACCTCCTGATGGGTTTACGGGGCAGACAGGCTCATCTGCGAGATCGAGGTCATAATTGATGCCTGGCATAAAAGCTTTGCCAGATGCGGCGAACTTCCCGCCTTCACCGTATAGACATAACCCCAGGTCTTCGTAGGTCTGAATTTCACTTGAGGTGTAAGCGTCGTGCAGTTCTACGAAATCCAATTCACCCAAAGGATCTTCAATGCCCGCATGTTTATATGCCATATTACCAGCTGTTCTTCCTGCCCTGAATGAATGAACACCGGGATATCTGGTGCCTTTGTCCCAAAGTTTTTTGTAGTAATCCATAACAGCGGCATCATTTTTTTCTTGTTCTGTGGCATAGTTCTCAATGAAATAATCATAACTAACATGCGGTCGGTCTGCCATTCGCATGGCATCTGTTCCACGTCCGATCCCAGTGACCTTTACCAATGGGCGTTTGATCACGGCGCCTGCTTCTTCAAGTTTTTTAAGACCTTCTTCCGAAACAAGGATGGTTGCTGCAGCTCCGTCCGACATTACACAGATATCAAGACGGGTAAGCGGCCAAGCAACCATTGGTGAATTTCGCACATCATCAACAGAGTAACGATTTCGTTTTTGAGCGTAGGGGTTGTGATATGCATTAATGTGATTTTTGACGCTTACATGTGCCATTTCTTCGACTGTGGTGCCATATTCTTTCATGTGTCGAGTGACCATCATGGCATAGTAACCAGAGTAAAATCCTCCAACTGGATAATCGGTGGAAACATCTGAAGCAAGGGCAATAAATTCATTCCCTTTCCAGGTTTCAACATGGCTCATAGTTTCGAAACCATAAGCAACGCATACATCCATATGGCCGCTGGCAATTGACTTCCATACTTCCTGGAAACAGAGCCCTCCAGTAGCACCGCCACCTTCAACCCGGTGGCTTGGTTTTGGGCAAAGCCCCAGATAATCCTGAGCCATGATCGCAGCCATCAACTGGCGGGTAAAGTGATCTGAAAAATAAGATGCCACGGATCCATCCACAATTTTTGTGAAGGTCGGGAAATCAAGACCAATGTCCCGGATAGCATAGTCATATGCTTCTTTGACGATTGCAGGGAATGTCTTGTCCGGTCGGGATTTCGCGAACTTTGACACTCCTCCTGAGATTGCATAAACAGTTCTCATATTTTTTCCTTTCAAAGCTATTGTTTTGATGAAAAAAACTAACTCAATAAAAATCGAGAAATTACTAAACGTTGAATTTCGCTGGTGCCCTCACCGATAGTCATCAGTCTGGCATCCCGGTACATTCGTTCAACCGGATACTCAGAGCTGTAGCCATAGCCACCGTGAATTTGGATCGCATTACGGCAGACTCTCTCGGCCATTTCAGTGGCGAACAATTTAGCCATGGCAGCCTGTTTGGAATATGGCTTTCCAATTTCCTTTAGCCAGGCAGCCTGGTAGATCATCAATCTGGCGGCATGGATCTCTGTGGCTGCATCTGCCAGCATCCATTGGATCGCCTGAAAATCACTGATCGTTTTGCCGAATATCTCACGTTGTTTTGCATAAGTGACTGCTTCCTCAAGAGCGGCCTGGGCGAGGCCGACAGATAATGCGCCAATGCTGATGCGTCCGCCATCCAGTGTCGCGAGTGTGTATCTCAGTCCTTTGCCTTCTTCTCCGACAAGGTGATCTGCTGGCACTCTGACATTTTCATATGTGACTTCATGAGCGGGGGAGCCTTTGACGCCCATCTTCTTCTCTGCGGGAGCTATCCTGATCCCAGGAGTATCAGTGGGAACAAGTATCAGGCTGAATGAATCCTGATCGTCTGTACGGACGAGGTTGATGATGAAATTTGCTATGGAGGCATTTGTGCACCACATCTTTGAGCCATTTATGATCCATTCATCCCCATCTTTGACAGCTTTTGTGCGAACGCCGCCTTTAATATCTGAACCAGCTCCCGGTTCGGTCAGGGCAAGAGAAGTCAATCCTGCTTCTCCGCTGGAAGCCTGGGGAAGATATTTTTCTTTCAGGTATTCTGATCCAAAATTTACCAGGGGCGCACAGCCAAGCCCATTATGAGCTGAAATCGCCAAGGCAGTACTGCCGCAAGCCCAGCCAAGTTCTTCAATTGCTATTGCAGAGCTAACAACATCTATCCCTGTGCCGCCGTATTCTTCCGGGATATTAAGCCCAAGCAGCCCGATCTGGCCCATTATTGGGAGAACATCCAGCCTGAACTCGGCTTTTTGATCGACTTCCTGTGCATAAGGTTTTACTTCTTTAATGACAAAATTGTGGACTGCCTCCTTCCACATTTTCTGTTCCTGATTCAGTTCAAAGTCCATGTATTTCTCCTCAAATTATCTTTGTTTTCTAATTTCATCCAGCACCTCTGGATTTACCAATGAAGATGTATCGCCCAGGTCGAGGTCCAGATAAGCTGCACGCAGCATGCGGCGCATGACTTTTGCGTTTCTAGTTTTTGGCAGATCGTTCACAAAAATGATCTCCCTGGGAGTTAATGGTTTCCCCATCTGAGCTGCGAGCAACTGTTTCAGTTCCAGTTTAAGTTCATTGTCTGCTTGAATATCCTTTGCGAGGGTGCAGAAGATAACCAGTTCGCTGCCTTTGATCTTGTGGGGAACACCGATCGCTCCAGCTTCGATCACTGCGTGATGATCTACTAAAATGGATTCAACTTCTGCAGGACCAAGGCGTTTACCAGCGATTTTGATGGTGTCATCAGAGCGCCCAAGGACATACCACATCCCGTCTTTATTTTTGACTGCCCAATCTCCATGCACCCATGTGTCAGGCCAGCGGGACCAGTATGTTTCTTCATATCTGTTTGGTTCTTTCCAGAATCCGCGGGTCATCCCGATCCATGGTGCTTTGATGACAAGCTCTCCAACCTGACCAATAACTGGTTCACCATTTTCGTTATATATGTCAGCGTCAATTCCAGGGCAAGCTCCAGTGATCGCAGTCGGTTTCAATGGCTGAATGGGGTTACCCATTAAGATTCCGCCGCCTATCTCAGTCCCCCCCGAATAGTTAATAATTGGACGTTTGCCTCCGCAGACTTTCTCAAATAACCACATCCATGGACCTGGATTCCAGACCTCGCCTGTGGAGGCGATTAATTTGATCGAGCTGAGATCATGTGTTTTGAGTGGTGCTTCTCCATATGCCATCAGTGCCCGAATAAGGGTAGGAGAGATACCGAGTTTGTTGATCCTGTGTTTTTCCACCATTGACCATAATCTGTCTGGGCCAGGATAGTCAGGCGCACCGTCATAAATAAAGAAAGTTGAACCATGGATCATAGAACCAAAAACTAGCCATGGTCCCATCATCCAGCCCATGTCCGTCACCCAATATGTCGTTTCGTTTGGGTGAACATCTATACCAAAAGCCATATCCTGAGCAACTTTGATGGGGAAACCACAGTGTGTGTGCACAGCCCCTTTTGGGCGGCCAGTAGTGCCTGATGTGTAAATGATCATCACTGTATCATCCGCTGAAGTTTTCTCGGTCTCCGCCTGTTCAGACTGCTGAGGGACGATCTCATGCCACCAGTGGTCCCGACCTTCCAGCATTTCTACTTCCTGATTGTTGCGCTTAAGTACGATCATCTTTTCTAATGTGGGCACCAGTTTTGCAGCTTCATCAGCAACAGGTTTGATAAGTATTGGTTTTCCGCGCCTGAAAAATCCGTCTGCAGTGAAGAGTAGTTTTGCATCTGCATCTTTGAGGCGGGTGGCTACGGCATTGATCCCGTATCCGGAAAACAGCGGGAGGATCACTCCACCGATCTTTGCGGTTGCTAGAAAAGCTATGACGACCTCGGGAGTGATCGGCATGAATAAACCGATCGCGTCACCTTTCTTTAAACCAAAACTGCGAAGCATATTCGCAGTTTGATTCACACTCTTATTCAAGTCACCATAGGATAAGGAGATCGTGTTACCTTCTTCACCTTCCCAAATCAGTGCAGTTTGTTGCTCTTTCGGTGTGCCGATGTACTTGTCAAGGCAATTGTGAACGATGTTCATTTTTCCATTGGGACACCATTTTGGCCATGCGATCCCATTTGATAGATCAACTACTTTGGAATATGGCTCATAGAATTCGATGTTCAGGAAATCTAGAACTGATTCAGTGAACCAGGAAATATCAGCAATTGATCTTTGATGCAGTTGATCATAATTGTCGATATTGTGCAGACGCATAAAAGCAGTTAGATTTGAGTTATCCAGGTATTCAGCATTTGGATACCAAACAATTTCATCCCCAAAACTATATTTGTCCGTCATGAAATTCTCCGAGAGTGTGATGTGGGCTGCGGTATCTGGTTTTTGCGATGTATTACTTAGTTAGAAAAAATTAAGACTTGCTCACATTTTTTATTTTACATTAAATTTGCTTAAATCTAAAATATTTTGGGTTATTTCGTATATTATCTCGATGTTACTCGTATATTTTGTGAAATTTTTGACATGATGTTTGTCATAGAGCTATAAGGACATCTGCCACTTAATATAGGAAAGCAAGAAAGCTATACTAAAAATAATACTCGCTTTATACCTATTTAATTGTATAAAGAAGAATTTATTAGTGGAAGAGAGTGTGGATGGGCAATACTAGTCCGTTAACCCAATCAGAAAAACAACCAAGCGGGGCTGTTTTGGTTGTTGGCGGGGGGATCGCCGGGATGCAAGCTTCACTTGACCTGGCAGATCAGGGTTTTAAAGTCTACATGGTTGAAAAGGAGACAGCAATTGGTGGGAAAATGGCTCAGTTTGATAAGACATTCCCAACTAATGATTGCGCTATGTGCACGATCTCGCCAATACTTGTAGAAGTCGGACGACATCCAAATATTGAAGTAATCACAAATGCTGAGGTACAAAAGATCGAAGGAAAAGTTGGCGATTTTCACGCAAAGGTGATCTGCTATCCACGATACATTGATGCCAGCAAATGTGTTGCATGCAATGATTGTGTTGATGTATGCCCAGTTGATGTCCCAGACCCATTTAATGAATTTCTGGTTGATCGCAGAGCAGTGTATAAGCTTTACCCTCAAGCTGTTCCGAACGCCTACGCGATCAGAAAAGAAGGGATTGCCCCTTGTAGAGATGCCTGCCCAGCTGGCCAGAGAGCACAGGGATATATTGCTCTGGCAAGTGAGGGGCGCTGGGAAGATGCCCTTCGGGTGATCAAGATGGATAATCCCTTCCCGGGAATATGTGGAAGGATTTGTAATCACCGCTGTGAGGATGCATGTAACCGTGGAGAGTATGATCAACCTGTAAATATCAGAGCATTAAAGCGTTATATCACTGATAAGGTTTATGCAGGCGAACGAAAAAAAGTTGAAAAAATAGAGCCGAAATATGAGAATCATATTGCCGTGATCGGATCGGGACCAGCGGGTTTAACCGCAGCTCAGGATCTGGTGATGGCTGGTTATCTTGTAACAGTCTACGAAACCCACGCGGTAGCAGGTGGAATGCTGCGCTTGGGGGTCCCGGAGTTCAGACTTCCAGATGAGATCATTGACCGAGAAGTTCAGGACATCATTGATCTTGGAGTGAATATCAAATTAAACCATCCTGTCAGGGATATTGACAATTTATTTGATGAAGGCTATGAAGCTATTTTGATCGCTACAGGTGCTCAGAAAGGTGTCCGTCTTCCAATACCAGGTGCTGACCATAAAGATGTGCTGATCAATTCAGATTTCCTGCGTGATGTTCGACTGCAGAAATATGGAGATAATGACAGCCAGAATAAACTTGGGAAGAAGATATTGGTCCTTGGGGGAGGGAATGTTGCAATAGACTGTGCCAGGAATGCAGTACGACTTGACAAGAAAGTCGAGATGGCATGCCTTGAACCAGCAGATAATATGCCTGCCCATGAATGGGAAATCAGGGATGCAGTTGAAGAGGGGATAAAGATCAACAACAGCAGAACATTTGAGAGAATTATTAGTGATGAAAATGGGAAAATGATCGGTGTTGAGTGTACAAAAGTCGCATCGTTCAGTTTTGATGAAAATGGCCAGCTAAACCTCGAAAAAGTGCCTGAAAGTGAGCATGTGATCGAATGTGATAATGTGATCTTCTCAGTCGGGCAGCGGGTTGGATTGGAATTTCTGGGAGAGGGAGTTGGAGTTGATCTTTCTCTAAAGAAAACTGTCGATAT
>JAUWSD010000095.1 GCA_030610225.1 Chloroflexota bacterium | reverse complement strand
AGTCATTCGAGCAGGACGGACATCCAAGGAAGCAATTCCGGGACCGTAAATCGGATTTACGAGGATTAAGCCTCCTGCGCGGTATACCTCATCTTGTACTGGCAGGGAGGAATGAGTACAACCGAATCCAAATATTCTATTCCCATTTTCAATGGCATCTGCTATTAAAAGGGCACCTTTTTCCAATGCTTCCGTTTCTTCTTCCCGAATTTGGTTCAAGAGTGAGATCAAACCATTGAGATAGGTATCAGATAGTACAGACATGATGTCCTCCAATTAATCTTTTTGATAGACAATATTTCCACCAACGATGGTGGTTTCCACTGAATAATCCTGACTGAAAATTGTGACATCTGCTCTTAGGCCAGGCTCCAGCGCACCTCTCTCAGTGTGTAAATTAAGGGACTTCGCAGGAGTCAGACTGGCCATCTGGATGGCTTGAGCGAAGGGAATATCGCAAAATGTCATTGTATTTCGTACAGCTTGATCCATGGTCAGAACGCTGCCAGCAAGACTACCTGAGGCTATACGCGCCACATTTCCTTTGACAGAGACAGTTTGTCCTAATAGGTCGTACTCGCCGTTGCCCATTCCAGCTGCCCGAATCGAGTCTGTAATCAGAATGGTTCTGTTGATGCCTTTCGCTTTCACGAGGGCATTAACGACTGCGGGATGCACATGTACGCCATCAGCAATGACTTGAGCAAAGAGGCGATCATCCGAAAGGACTGCACCGAGAACCCCGGGTCGGCGGTGATGGAGGGGATTCATACCATTAAAGGTGTGAGTAGCCTGCCTTAATCCCCTCTCAATTGCTTCCTGCATTACCTCCTAGCTGGCAACCGAGTGACCCACTGCAAATTCAACACCTTTTTTGATTCCGGTTTGGATCAATGCCAGAGCCCCCTCTAATTCAGGGGCGACAGTCATTAATCGGATAACGCCACTCTCAAACCAGCGTTGATAATATACTGGTTCTGGATCCCGCAGGTGAATAGATGGCTGTGCCCCTTTTCTTTCTTCACACAAGTATGGTCCTTCTAGATGAATCCCAAGGGGTACCGCGCCGTCTTCTGTAGGTGAGTATTCTTGAAAACAATTGATGACAGCTGAGATATCAGAATTAGATGCAGTACCTGTTGTGAGCAGGTAACCGGTTACACCCCGGCTTGCGAAGAATTGATTTAGGGTATTGATAGATTCGGGATCAGCATCCATTGCGTCGGCATAATTTGCCCCATGCACATGAATATCGATTAATCCAGGAGTGACCCATTTTCCCTTGATGTTTATTGTGTGGTCATTCTTTTCAACAATGAATTTCTGATCCGGGATAATTGCAGAGATTATTTCATCCTCAAGGATGAGGGTGTGGTTTTTAATTACTTGGGTAGGGGTAACAATCTTTCCGCCGCTTAAGATGGTTCTCACTGAATTCTCCAAAAAACAGCGAAGAGGGCTCTCCCTCTTCGCTGTTTAAAAGTAGCTGCTGAATTAAACTCCAAAGAGTTTGGCAATCAACCAAATCACGATACCTGGAATAATGGCATCTGGAACGGTGAAACCTAGATCAATCGCACCCATACCAGCCAGGTCTCCAAACACCTGGAATTTGTAGGCGAAGCTGATCATAATCCAGCCAACAAAACCCCAAATGAAACCTCCAGCCCAGGCGCCTCGACGGCCGCCGGTTGCGTTGCCAAAGATTGCTCCAGCACCGCTGGCAAAGAAGGCAGCGATCATGCTGGGCAGCGGCACTGGCCAACTGATCAAAGCCAGGAAAATCATACCTAAAACCTGACCGATTGTGCCGGAGATTAGACCAATGATCAAGGAATTGGGCGCAAAGGGATAGATCACAGGGCAGTCCAGAGCTGGAATTGCACCTGGGATCAATTTGTCAGCCACACCCTTGAAGGCAGGGACAATCTCGGCGATCAACATGCGGACACCTTGGAGCAGGACCAGGACTCCAGCTGTGAAGCCCAGGGCTTGCAGCAGAGCGAAGACAAACCAGTTCTGACCTCCGCTGATGGTTTCCTGTACACCGGCGATGCCAATTTGAATCACAGCCAGGATAACGGCTACCAGGGCTACCACAATCATGATCAGTGAAATGGAAATTGCCATATCCCGGAAGAAGTTAAGGGAATCAGGCATTTCGGACTCTTCAGCAGAATCATTCGGGTCACCGACTAGCTTGCCGACCCAGGCACCAACCATATTAAGCAAGGTCTGGCCATGACCAAAAGCAATACTGTCATTGCCAATGATCTTGCGCATCACTGGCTGAGCTAAAGCCGGCGCCAGGGTCATGTAGAACCCATCGACAATGGAAGCCAGGAGAACAGTCCAGAAAAGTGAAAGACCAAAAGATTGGAAAAGAATCGCGAAAGCGCCAGCGTGAATCCAGATCATATGCCCGGTGAGATAGACGTATTTAAATTTGGTAACCCGGGCGAGAACGAGATGGATGATGTATCCAAACAACATAGTCCAGGCGATTGCTGCCCCAATATTAGCTTCATTGGCACTCTGTACTGCGCCAACAACTGCCTCGTCAAAGGTGACAAAGGTCTCAAAGCCAGCTGCGGGAATCCCTACTTGAAACATGGCCTGGATAGGTATCAAAGCATTGATTAATGCCCCAATACCGACACCCATGATTAACAAACCAAGAATGGTCTTAATGGTTCCAACGATAACCTCTGAGGCGGATTTTTTTTGAATCAGCAAGCCTACCAAGGCTATCAAGCCAAGGATGAAAGCAGGAAGGGTAATTAATTCTAATAGTACTTTAAAAATTTCCATAATATTCTCTCCTATCTTAAATAAACATATCAAATTTCTGGACTATCTTGAATTTGGGTTCTTTTCACCTCCTTTGACTCATAAACTCTCAAGTTCTTTTATGGCTCCGATGACCTTCTCTGTTATCTCCTCTTTGTCTACTAAGTTCTTGATATAGATGACCTTGGTTTCCGATCCTTTAAGATGACTTTCCATATCTGTTGGGGCTACAATCAGGTCTACTTGTTGACCTTTGATAGAACCTAGATCCCAAGGAATTACCTGATGTCCCGTGATGCCCTCTGCCTTGAAGATATCTTCGATGAAAAGTTTTAACATCATGCTGGTGCCGAAGCCCATTCCACAGACAGTAGCAATTTTCATATTTCTTCCCTTTTGGAATCTAAGATTATTAATAAATCTTTTTTTGTCCTTGCTGCTCGAATGTCTTGAATAAAACGATAATCCCCAAAATGGGTGGCGATTTCCTTGAGGGCTGTAATATGATTTTGTTTATTTATTGCTGCAAATCCAATTACGATATCTACGGGATCATTAGCCTTACTACCAAACTTTACTGGCTGTTCTAGAGTTATTAATGAAAACCCAGTTTGAATCACACCATCTTCAGGACGAGCATGAGGCATGGCGATTCCTGGAGCGATCACACAATAAGGACCCAAGGATTTAATGGCATCCTTCATTGCTTTGATGTAGGACTGTTGAGTAAGACCTGTATTGACCATCACCATTCCTGCACCTTCAACAGCCTCCTCCCAAGATGAGGCTGCTATTTTGACTGCAATGTGATCGCTGGTCAGCGATTTAAGCAGACTGATAGAAGTATTCATAAATCTAATATCACAACCGCAGAAAGATTGTGGGGATTATCAGGATCTAAACCTTTGGAGATAGCTTTTTCAAAAGCTAATATCTGCAAACAAGGCAAATATAATACATCTCCAAAAAGTCCTAGATTGTTTTGGGTCAAGGGAATATATTGGTCAATCCATCCAGGGATTTCTTCCCCAACCTCACCACCTATTGCTAGTGTTGTTGCCCCTAACTTTTTCATGTCTTTTAATACCTGTAGCTCATGGTCTTTGTTATCCTTCCCAATAAGACCGATCACAAGACTGTGATTATTAACCATGGACATAGGTCCGTGGCGAAATTCTAGAAAGTGATAGGCTTCTGAATAGGATAATGACATCTCTTTCATTTTTAACATCGCTTCACAAGCTAATCCGTACTTTGAACCAGATCCAAGGAAAAAGAAGCGTTCAAAATTGTTATCGTTAGCAATATCCTTTATTAGGTTGCTATTTTTATCAATCAGGAGAGAACCATGAGATGTTAATTGTTCCGGTAAGCCCTCCTTAATTTCTTGTTCGATGTAATAGGAGATCCCAAGCATCATACTGGTGAAAGAGCGTGTTTGAGCAATAGATTTTTCTTGAGCGGCAGGAACGGCAATAAGAGTATCTGCCAGAAGAGCGAGTTCCGAATTTGAGTAGCAAGTGACCGCGCAAGTTTCGATAGAGGAGTTGTTCTTAAAATGAGTCACTGCGGCGACAGTCTCACTTGTTGTACCAGACCGTGAAATTGCGATTAATTGAGTTGACTGGTTGGGAGAGTACCAACTGTGGGGAGAGAATAAGAGTTCAGACGCTGGAAGAGGGCGGGCTAGAACACTTAATTTTTCCTGCAGCGTACGAGCGGCCCAAATGGACAGGTAATATGTTGATCCACAGCCGGTCACAAGAATTTGAAAAGAATCATTCCCGGACAGGGGTTTTTCTAATTGCAGATTGCTTATTTCGGTTAATGTTTGTTTCCAAATATTGGGTTGGGAATATATTTCCTGTAGTGTATTTGTGCCCTTTTTTCCCATAATTTATTATTTCCACCTTATCAAAAGTCTAAACTACTCTTACTTCTATACCTTGTTCTTGAATTTTTTTAATATGGAGTTGATTGGCTTCAGTTGTTGTCACTATTAAGGTGGCTTGATCTATGGGTGCCACTCTGTTTGTAGCAACTTGACCTATTTTTGTATGATCAGCCACAATTACAATCGTATCCGAGAGCCCTAAGATCATTCGATCTGTCATAAGCTCTTCAGGGTGTTCACACGAGAAACCATAGAGCGGATGTATACCCCTCATCCCGGCGATGACTTTATTTACTCGGATATTCTTTAACACAGGTTCTGCAAATGCACCTATTAAAGAAAGTTCACTCCTTCGAAGAAACCCCCCTACAGTAATGATATTCATGTTGGAGTTACTGGACAATTCATGAAGTATGGGCACCGAATTCGTAACGACTGTAATATCATCCCTAATGATGAGCTCTCTTGCCACATATAATGTTGTGGTCCCTGAGCCTAAAAAAATTGTATCTCCCGTATCAATATATTCCGCCACCCAGACAGCTATTCTTTTCTTTTCTTCCGCCATCACATTCATTCTTTCTATGATGGGCGGTTCAATCCAATTCCTGATATCATCCGAGAGTAGAGCGCCGCCATGGGTCCTCTCAATTAATCCGCGGTTTTCTAATGTGATCAAATCTCGCCGTATGGTCATGGCTGATACATTAAATTTATCCCTTAGCT
>JAUWSD010000134.1 GCA_030610225.1 Chloroflexota bacterium | reverse complement strand
TAGAAGTTTGAGGTATCAATGCTCAGGAGGGAGTTGTTATAACTGCCTGCGATGATATTCCCGTCTTCTGTGAATACAGGGTCTGAGTAGAAGATAGGCCCGCCATTATCAGCTTCACCCGGAAAACGGGTCATCTCTGTCCCGAACTCAGGATTTAGTTTATAGATGTGAGATTGGTAAGCCACATAGATATCGCCTTCATGCAATGTCAATCCAGGCCAACTGGTGGTCTGGAAGCTGCTGCCTGAACAGGAAGCCAGAAGTAATCCGGTGATCATGATCAGCACTATGAGTAGTAAACGTTTTTTATTCATATTTTGTTAATCCATTTTTTGTTCGAAGTTTTTCTTCGAATTGTTTTATATTGAGAATTTATCTCAAATTTATTTTTTATCCGGTACCGGGTCGTATCCACCTTTGCTGAAAGGGTTACAGCGCAAGACACGATATGCTGCCATCACTCCACCTTTAAGGATCCCAAACCTGAAAATTGACTGATAACCGTAATGTGAGCATGACGGGTAATATCTGCAGGTATCCGCGGGGAGCATTTTAGAAAAAGTTTCCTGGTACAGTCTGATCAATGCCAGAAAAGGAAATCTGGCCAGATTTTTGATGTTTAATTCCAGGTTGCTTAGACGGGGGGATCGGTGTTCTTTGATAGTATGGATGGTTGGCGCTTCGTCTAAACTAATTTCATTTACTGAGTTCATTTTTATTTAGTAATTCACCATAGCGAAGCCGTTCTGCTAATATCTTTTCGATCTGATGGCTTTTTTGGCTGAGAATTGGTCTCCTGCCTAAAAGAACTAGATCATATCCGGGTTTGATGTTTGCTACCAGTGGGGCGATCGCCGCTCTCAGAATTCGTTTAGCTTTATTCCTCTGAACAGCGCCACCGATATGGTGCTCTGCTGTCACACCGATCCTCAGATCATCTAAGCCGTTTTCGATGGCAAACAATATGATAAACGGGTGGGCATAAGATCTTCCTTCATGTCGCACCCGTTTGAATTCAACAGGTTTTTTAAGCTTTTTATATTGCTTCACAAGAAATCAGCATCTCACATAGTGTGAAATCTGAACTAACCAGGAATCCTAGCTTTTCCAGTTGATTTTTTTGGTGTGGTTGTTCATTTTCACGGATAAGAGTTTTCGTCCTTTTAATCGGCGGCTTTTTATTACACCACGGCCACCGCGGGTTGACATTCTCTTTCTAAAACCGTGGACCCTCATTCTTCGTCGGATCTTTGGTTGGTATGTTCGTTTTGGCATTGCATTCCTCTATTATTTCTATAAAATCTTCCTTCATACAGACGGGCGATTATACCATCAAGTTTGGTATAAGGTCAACGATAAAACTGCTGAAAATGAGGGCAGATTCCTTGCTGAAATTAAGCCCTGCTCTACTCGTCCTCCGGGGCCTCAATTCCGGGCTGGATGACTTCCAGGACCTCGCCATGAAGATTGATGATGATCTTGAAGCCAGTCATGCCCATATAGGCAAGGCTTTCCTCAGGAATTCCAAGCTTTAACATCTCATCAAATTGTGACTGGATATTCTTGAATTGTTCCTCAAGACGGGCCTTGCTGAAGATATCATCTGTCCCGAGCATTTTAGCGGCCTGCTCAGTCAGAAGGTCTTCATGGCCTTTCACCATTTCTCCCAGGTCATTCAGAACCTGACGATCAACCTGTTCTGATGGGATATGTCTCTTAAAGCCATTATCGTCCACTATATACACGGCTTCAGCGCCAACATATCCAACCTCAACAGGTCTGTCAAACTCGTCAAATACCAGTCCCGGGAATAAAGCTTTTGTTTGTATCATATAAATATAATATCAAAAAAGGGAGGGAGTTTTATTAATCTTTTCTAAAAAGGAAGTAAGATCAAAACTTAGGGGACAACTGAGATAGGGCTTCCCATTTTTGTGAAATTGTAGACCCAGGCTGCGTCCTCAGTTCTCATGTTCACACAGCCATGGCTCATCGGCGTTCCGAAGTTATCATGCCAGTAGGTACCGTGGATCCCATAACTTTCATAGTAATAGAGCACATAGGGCACATCTGGCAGGTAGTACCCGGGGCCTGCCATATCATCATACCTGTATCTGGAATGAACAAAAAACTCGCCAATGACTGTAGGATATTGCCAGGTGCCAGTTGAAACCACAAAAGACTTGATCGGTTTAAATCCAGTAAATGCAGTAAGGCGCTGCTCAGATAGATCAACTTCGACCCAGTTCTGGTCAGGTTCGTACGGGGGACTAGACCGCGGTGTATTTGTTGGGGCAGGGGTTGGTGTGAATGTGGGTGTTGCTGTGCTGGTGGGCGTGTTCGTTGGTGTATTGGTAGGAGTGCTTGTGGGGGTTTGGCTTACATGGAGAACAAACGCAGGTTCAGGTTTGCTGTTCTTATTCTGTGAACCACCTTTGACAATATCAGGGGATATCAGCCAAACCATAAACACAATGAATAATACAGATGCAAACGCGAAGAAACCGCCGATGATCTTCTTCTCTTGAGGTAAGAGAAGGGGCGTTCTTTCCTGTTTTGGTTTTCTTGTTCTATGCTTTTTCTGCTGAGAATTTACTTTGACAGCGAATTTTTGGGTAATTTCCAATAACATATCTTTTGGACGCTTTTGGATTTCTTCTGAACTTAGTCCAAGGCGTTTCTTTGCCCATTCCAGGCCTTCCAACGCGCGTTGACTATCAGGGTTGAGTTTGAGAGCGTGTATTAAATATTCGAGGCTTTTCTCTGGTGATGCCAGATATGCCATCAGGAGCCAGGGGTCTTCTTCCTTTGGTCTTCGAGCTACGGCAAGATTTGTCCAGCGAACTGCTTTTTTTCGATTCCCTGTACGAATTGCTTTGAACGCATTATCGATCGCATTCTGATAGGAAGAAAGAGATTGTATTGTCATGGTCCGGTTGGAAGGGTGGCGTCCTCGTTATGAATGTAGCAAAGAATTCCGCGGTAGACACCCTCAGCCAGTAAGTCTGGTTGCTCTGTGAGTATCTGCCGGTCCAGGTTAAGGAAACCAAGCTCAATAATTGCTGCAGCGATATCCTGCCGAATAATATTAAAGGCGTAGTATTGTGTCATGTCATGTGTAATACTTCCTGTATGGATCGGGAGCTGTGTTGTTTCCATATAGCGGCTGGTCAGACATGATGACAAACGAATTGATTTATCCGGGCGGGTTGCGTCCAGAGCGGGGGAGACTTTGAAGCCGGTTGCTTGCTCGTTTATGAACTCACAGGAATCAGCGTGTATCGAAACCAGGGCAAGGGCATAATAATTTTCCAGGTCAGGGTCCTTCTCATCAAGGATATCAACGTCATATCCATCTGCGACTAAAAGCTCCATGACTTTGAAGGCAACGTTCTGATTGACACTCAGCTCAGTTAGCCCATCCGGACATTCCGCACCGCCGCTGATACCCTGATGTCCAGGGATCAATCCGATCGTTGGACGTGGCTGGGGAGTGGGTGTTGGAAAGCTGCCTGAATTACCGCCAGGATTTGATGCAAAAATTGACTGAATTCTTTCCACTAAGGTGAGTTGATCTTCATGATAGGGATTCCAAGCCGTAAAAACTGTGGCGATGACGGCAGCCAGGAGTATCGTCAATCCGAGGTGGCGCAAGATATTTACCCTGAGCGGTTTCTCTCCGCCAGTTTTTTTCATTTTCTTTAGTATTTGCATTGTCCTAATATATTAACCCAATTTTCATATAAGTATCAACAAATTTCGTGAAGAACGAGTGAATTCTATCTGAATTGAAAGAAAAAACGCCTGAGTTCAATCTCAGGCGTCTCATTAGCTAAATAAATATCATGGTACCCATCTGAGCATTGTGCCATTTGGATGCACATTGATTTCAGTTGTTCCATCGGTGGATATGATCTTGATCGGTGTTGGATCTTCCTCGCCAGAGTATCCCGGCAACTTGATGGCAGCAAAAGTGCCATCTGTAGTCCATTCTGCTTCCTGCACAGGATAGCCGTTTGGATTGAGGATGATCGTGTTGGTGACATCTCCGCCAACTGATTGGACCATGTAGAGGTCAAAATATCCTTCAGGAAGTGTGGATGAGGTCGCCATGAAGAAGTTCATCTCGCCATTTGCGAGCTTGATAGGCCATCCAGGGCTGTAGAATATTCCAGGGGCATCGGTGATCAAAACATTTCGAATACCTGAAGTTGCATTGAATTCCCAGAAACCAGAATTAAACATACCTAAATATGGTTTAGCTACATATACTTTATTGTTGTTCAGCGACCAGGTAAAATCACCCAGGATAACGCCTGTTCCTGGACCCAAATAGGTGAAAGAGGAATCTGAAAATTTATAGACTCCCAGAGT
>JAUWSD010000212.1 GCA_030610225.1 Chloroflexota bacterium | reverse complement strand
GATTCTCTTCGCTGATTCCGGATCCTGTGTCGTTGAAAGAAACTTCAATGTCCTGCGTGATTTTATTTTCAGTGGTGGTGATGGTTAATTCACCGCTGCCATCCATCGCCTCTGCTGCATTGATGATTAAATTCATAAACACACGTTCGATTTGGGATGGGTCAATCACCGCCAGAGGTAGGTCAGCCTGGAGATCACGGTTGATGTGGATATTATGGAAGAGGGCTTGAAGCTCCACCAAAGATACACAATCATTCACAATCGAGTTCACGTCATAATATGACTTGTCAGGGGGCCTCTGGCGGGAAAAGTCAAGTAATCCCCTGATTATGTCCCGGCAGCGGTTGGCCTGACCAACGATCTTTTCCAATGAATACTGGCTATCCGTATCTAGATCATGTTTATCTTCTAACAAAAGGTGTGAGAAAGTGACTATCCCTTGCAGGGGGTTGTTGAGTTCGTGGGCGATATTAGCAGATAGTTGTCCGATCAGGGCCAGTTTTTCAGACTGCATAATTCGTTTGGTGGCGAACTCCTTTAGATCCTGGTCCCGTTTTTGAATCGACTCCGCCATATCATTAAAGGATTCTGCTAGGAAATGGAGTTCATCATTTGTATGTACTTCCACTCGGGTTGACAGATTTCCGGCTGCGACTTCCCTGGATGCGGCAACCATCTGCCTGATCGGGCCGGATACCTGCTTGGCGAATAGATAAGAAACCCCCAGTGCTGCCAAAATTCCAGCTATGGTTATGCCTAAAAAGGTGAGAATTGTCTCTCGCTGGATATCGATATATTTTTGTTCCAGCACACCTACATATAAGATTCCGATAATCTCGTTTCCCAGGTTTTTGATGGGTTCATAAGCGGTGATATACCAGTTATTCACTACATATGCCCGATCGATCCATGGTTCACCCTGAATGATGACCTGATTGTAAACTTCTTCACTGACACGGGTGCCGATAGCCCTGGTACCGTCCTCGTTTTTCACGTTGGTGGAGACTCTCAGATCATCCTGGAATATTGTTGCCGTTCCAATATCCTGGCCTTTGTACTTGACGTCTTCATAAACGGTTTGTTTGATGAAATCGACGATCTCATAATTTTGGTTTAACAGTTTTCCGCCAAATACAACTCCCAGGAATTCGTGGTTGGAATTTATAATGGGAGAGGCTGCGATAAGCATCATACCGGAGCTTACGTTGGTTGCAGAGACCGGTCGGGCAAGGGGGGTATCGATCAGATCGATATGGGCCAGTTCAGCCAGCTCATGAGATTCTTTTTCCAATTCGTATTGTGAGAAAATCACCGTGGATGAAACACAGGAAGCCCCGTTCAGCACTGACCTGATAAAGTCATGATGTGTCAGATCATCGCCGCTCTTTTCTGGATTGTGAGTTCTGAACAGAACCTGGCCATATTTATTGGTCACGCCGAAAATATCCAATTCTGCGGAGTTTGCCACAAAGGTTAATTCCTCGAGAGCTTCAGTTGAGTCCCCTGTGTTGATAGCTTGCTCTAAAATGGATCTTTCAGATGAATAACAAACAACAGATCCGATCTGCTGCAGCTGGCTTTCGTAGATAACCCTGGCGGCATTAAGGTCATTCCTGACTTTGTCTTGAGCTTCGGTGAATACACGGTTAGATGTCAGCTGGACACCAATGATCAGGAATACGGTCCCAAGCATCACAATCACCAGCACAAAAGCGACCATTAATTTAGCATGAATGGGCACTGATGGACCGCGAAAAAGAGCTGAAAAGAGCCCCTTTTTCCTTTTTATGGTGTCGACTGATTCTGTTTCCATAACTTTACATTGCTTCGGCTACTAGATCTATCAAATCTTTGACGAACAAATCATTTTCATGGCCAGTGGTTTTCACCGCATCCTGGTACATGGTGTAATCTTTTGGACAGGCGATGACAAAATACTGAACGCCATCCAGGGCAGCGGCTTCCTGGATCCTATTTTCACTAGGCCGTTCGTCCACTTTGCCTTCTTCCATCCAGATTCGCCCTCCGCCGGCCCCGCAGCATAACGCCAGATCGCGCGAGCGGGGCATTTCAACAAGGTCGCATCCTGTCGCTTGTATCACTTGGCGGGGAGCGTTATAAAAGCCGTTATACCGGCCCAGGTAACAAGGATAATGGGATGTTGCCCTGATATTAAGGGGATTATTTAAATCTAATTTTACTTCTTTGATCAGCCTTAATAACAATTAGCTG
>JAUWSD010000001.1 GCA_030610225.1 Chloroflexota bacterium | reverse complement strand
GCACATGAAATTCATGAGTGAGGTATATGTGTTGAGAAAAGACGAAGGTGGACGACACAATGCCTTCTTCACAGGTTACCGCCCGCAGTTCTACATTCGAACATTGGACGTTACCGGCCAGATCACACTGCCAGATGGCGTTGAGATGGTCATGCCTGGAGACAGCGTGAACCTGATGGTTGAGCTGATCACCCCGGTTGCACTTGAGCAGGGCTCCAACTTCGCTATTCGCGAAGGTGGCCTGACAGTTGGTGCTGGCGTTATCACTGAGATTCTGGACTAAGGAATTATGGCAGCAAAACAAAAAATACGAATTAGATTAAAAGCTTACGATCATCGTGTACTTGATCAATCAGCAAAAAGGATCGTTGAAACTGCTGAAAGAACCGGAACCAGTGTAATCGGGCCAGTTCCACTGCCAACGAGAAAAGAACGATTTACAGTTCGTCGTTCAACCTTCATTGATAAAGATTCACATGAACATTTTGAGATCCGCACACATAATCGACTGATAGATGTGCTGAACCCAGATTCAAAAACAATTGACATGCTCATGCGTTTGAATTTGCCAGCCGGTGTTGATATCGAAATTTTGGTAATCTAATAATAACGAAATAAAAAAAGCAACTTAGAAATTTAGCACTAGCTTAAATATTTGATAGTGGTATAATTGACAAGTTGCTTTAAAACGTAAACCTATCGTTACGTTTTAATTACAGACAGTGTAAGAGTTTATCAGGCAGGAAGTACAAATGCTTTCACCTGGTTCTCTGGCTGCACTGTTTCAGGATGATGCGAGCCCAGCCCGGTTCAACAGTCCTGCGATTACTTTTAGAATAGGAGTACAACTGAAATGATAAAAGGGCTTATTGGAAAGAAAATCGGCATGACCCAGATTTTCGATGAAAGTGGTGAGGCAGTTCCTATCACACTTCTCGAAGCTGGGCCTTGTTACGTAACCCAGGTCCGTACAACTGAATTAGAAGGATATTCAGCCGTACAACTGGGTTTTTCTGAAGTTAAACCGAAGCGTATTTCTGGTGGACAGCTTGGGCATTTGAAAACCACAAATGCTCCTCCACTTAAATATCTTCGCGAATTCAGAATAAAGAAACACGATCTCAAAGCTGGTGACAAGGTCACTGCAGATGTGTTTGAGATCGGTGATCATGTTGACGTGATTGGAACCAGCAAGGGTAAAGGTTTTGCCGGTGCTGTAAAACGCTGGGGTTTCCGCGGTGGACCAAAAACACATGGTCAATCAGACAGACAAAGAGCTGTAGGTTCTATTGGTGCTACATCAGGAACCTCACGAGTGTTTAAAGGTAAGAAGATGCCCGGTCGTATGGGTAACGCTCGAGTTACATCAGCTAATGTCAAGATCGCTTTTATTGATAAAGAACGAAATTTGATCGGTGTAAGAGGATCGGTTCCGGGCTCAAAAGGCGGCATTGTGATGATAAAGGAGGCGCGGAAGCAATAGGGCTGGTTTAGTCCTTAGAACCGCGAGAATGATATGAAATTAGATATTTACTCCTTAAACGGAAAGAAAACTGGCGAGACCGTTGATCTGCCTGCTGATATCTTCGAAGCTCCAGTAAATGTAGATTTGATGCACCAGGCATATGTACGCCAGATGGCAAATAAACGAGCCGGCACTCACAGCACAAAAGGACGAAGTGAAGTGAGGGGCGGTGGACGCAAACCTTGGCGCCAGAAGGGAACCGGTCGTGCAAGACAGGGTTCAACCAGGGCAGCTCAGTGGGTTGGCGGTGGAAAAGTCCACACTCCAAAACCAAGAGACTACAGCAAGGCGATGCCAAAGAAAATGAGAAAAGCAGCTCTGCGCTCAGCATTAACAGTTAAAGCTGCTGAAAAAGAGATCATTATTATTGATGGTCTGAAGATTAAAGAGGCAAAAACAAAGATCGTTGCCAAAGCATTGGAAAAACTTGTTGGGCAGGAAACAGCTTTGATCTTACTCCCTGAAAAGGGTGAGGCTGAAGAGATGTTTGCACGCTCAGCCAGAAATCTGGTCAGCGCAAAAACGATCATGGCTAATTATTTGAATATCAGAGATCTGCTCGGTTACGATAAAGTTATCGTCCCATTGAATGCAATTGAAGTGATCTCAGGGTATCTTGGGAAGTAGCAGGTGAATTATGGTATCTAATAAATACGAGATTTTACGACGACCAATCATTACTGAGAAATCCAGCTACCAGAACAGCAAACTGAATCAGGTTTCATTTGAAGTTGATCTTAAAGCCACAAAGGCAATGATCAAAGAGGCAACTGAATCAATATTTGGTGTGAAGGTAGAAAAAGTAAGAGTAATGATCATTCCTGCAAAGAAAAAGATGTCTGGAAGAAGCCGCAGGTTGGTCTCACGAAGAAAGAAATATAAAAAAGCAATCATCACCTTGGCAGAGGGTGACAGCATTGACATTTTTGAAGGTGTGCAATAATGGCAGTTAAAAAATATAAACCCACTAGCCCCGGTCGACGGGGAATGACTAGCTACACTTTTGAAGAAATCACAAAAACGAAGCCAGAACGATCTTTGGTGAAACCGCTTAATAAGAAAGCTGGTAGAAATTCTTATGGGCGCGTCACTGTAAGACATCGTGGTGGTGGACACAAACGTAAGTTTAGAGTTGTAGATTTCAAGCGAGATAAGCATAATATCCCGGCAACTGTTGCTGCGATCGAGTATGATCCAAACCGCACAGCACGTTTGGCTTTGTTGAATTACAAAGACGGCGAGAAGAGATATATCATTGCTCCCTTGGGAATAAAAGTTGGCGATACATTGGTTTCAGGTCCGAATGTTGATGTTCGAGCTGGAAATGCAATGCCAATTTCAAATATACCCACAGGTACAATGATCCACAACATTGAAATGCGTGAAGGCGCTGGCGGACAGATGGTTCGTACAGCTGGCGGTTCCGCACAGTTGATGGCAAAAGAAGGTGGATATGCTCAGATCAGGCTTCCTTCCGGTGAAGTTCGCTTGATCCGCATGAAGTGCTATGCAACAATCGGCCAGATCGGTAATACAGATCACGGCAATATCAAGCTTGGAAAAGCTGGCAGAAAACGACATAAAGGTTTTAGGCCTGCAGTCCGTGGTTCAGCAATGAACCCGAACGACCACCCCCATGGTGGTGGTGAAGGTAGATCTCCGATTGGTATGCCTGGTCCAAAAACCCCTTGGGGTAAGCCAACTTTGGGATATAAGACCCGAAGAAACAAAAAGACAGATAAGTATATTGTCCGCCGCCGTGGCAAGAAGCGCGGGTAGGAGAGAATGGAGTAATTATGGGACGTTCACTTAAGAAAGGGCCATTTATTGACCCAAAACTGTTGAAGAAAGTAACAGATATGAACGATAGCGGTGAAAAGAAGGTCATCAGGACCTGGAGCCGTGCAAGTAGTATCTTTCCTCAGATGGTTGGACACACAATTGCAGTTCATGACGGTAGACGACATGTACCGATCTATATCACTGAAAATATGGTCGGCCACCGTTTAGGCGAATTTGCCCCCACAAGAATGTATCGCGGGCATCTCGTTGAAAAGAAGAGAAGGTAACAGAGGCTGAGATATGGCAAAAGATTATAAAGCTTTAGCAAGAGGTGTACCGATCTCAGCACAGAAAGTGCGATTGGTGATTGATACGATACGAGGGAAAAATGTAGTTGAAGCATTGAACATGCTCCAATTCGTATCAAGCCATGCAGCACAACCAGTATACAAGGTTGTGAGATCGGCAATGATAAATGCTGAAGAGAATTTCAGTATTAGTCGGAACAATTTATATATCCATAAAATTGCAGCAGATGAGGGTCGAACACGAAAGTGGCGTCGATTTGGTGCTCGCGGCAGGTTTAAACCCTGGTTGAAGCGCTCATCTCATGTGAGTGTAATTTTGCGAGAACGAGAGTAGGTCAGGAGAAAATATGGGTCGTAAAGTACATCCAATCGGTTTTCGTCTGAAAATTAATAAGACATGGGATGGCCGCTGGTACGCTGAAGGCGAAGATTATGTAAACCAGCTGCACCAAGATTTTAAAATCCGCGAATTCATTCGTGAGAATGCTGACAGGGCAGGGATCTCCAGAATAGAGATCGAACGTTTCCCTGGCAATATTCGAGTTTTTGTACATTCTTCACGTCCTGGTGTATTGATCGGGCGTAAGGGTGAGAACATAAAATTAATGCGTTCAAAGCTTGAAGCTCTGGCTGGAAAGAAGATCGATATCCAGATCAAAGAGATCAAAGAGCCAGATCTGGATGCCTTTTTGGTTGCAAGATCAATTCAGGATCAAATCGAACGCAGAATCAGTTACCGTCGTGCAATGCGCCGCGCTCTTCAGAATGTTATGAGAGCAGGAGCAGAGGGTGCAAAGATCGAAGTAGCTGGACGCCTGGGTGGTGCTTATATGGCAAGGCGAGTATGGGTTCGAGAGGGACGCGTTCCTCTCCATACACTCCGTGCAGACATTGATTATGCATCGCACAAAGCAGTTACAACCTATAGTGCTGTTGGCATTAAGGTTTGGATCTACAAGGGCGAAGTAATGCCTGAGAAAGAAGATAAAGTTGAAGCCTCTGAGGGCGTTTACGTTAGCAAGTAGGCGACGGGCTAAAAGAAGGTAGATATTATGTTAATGCCAAAAAGAGTTAAGTATCGCAAGCAAATGCGAGGAAGAATGAAAGGTAAAGCCGGAAGAGGCAATACTGTTCATTTCGGAGAATATGGATTGCAAGCTTTGAGCCCGGGTTGGGTATCAGCAAGGCAGATCGAGGCCGCCCGTCGAGCGATCGTACGTGAGACAAAACGCCGTGGTAAGGTTTGGGTCCGAATTTTCCCGGATAAACCGATCACAAAGAGAGCTGCAGAATCCAGAATGGGTAAAGGTAAAGGCGCTGTTGAATTTTGGGCAGCGGTTGTAAAACCCGGCAGGATCATGTTTGAGATTGGCGGAGTATCAGAAGAAGTGGCACGCGAATCACTGCGTAAAGCAAAGCATAAATTCTCTGTGAAATGCAAGATTGTACAAGCTCAAGATCGGGTTGGAGGTTAGTAATGAAAGCAGTTGAAATCCGCGAAATGAGTACAGAAGATATTTTAAAGGAACTGGAAGGATCACGAGAAGAATTAATGCGAATCCGTTTTCAGATCACAACCGGCGAAATGGCAGACACCAGCCGATCAAATATCTTGAAGAAGAAAATCGCTCGAATGATCACGATATTGAAAGAACGTGAGACAGCAGAGAGCTTGGAAGGTGACGCATGAACACACGCAGAAGAATAAATGGTACTGTGACCAGCAATAAGATGGACAAGACAGTTTCTGTACAAATTACACGGAAATATCGTCACCCTCTATATCAGAAAGTCATTACCAGCAAAACAAATGTAAAAGCACATGATGAGCTTAATTGTTCAATTGGTGATGAAGTGTTGATCGTTGAAAGCAGACCGATCTCAAAAACAAAGCGTTGGGTAGTCCAGGAGATCACCAAGAAGAACGTACGTGGGTTGGAGGAACAGAAATGATCCAACAAGAATCACGATTAAAAGTTGCTGATAACACCGGAGCAAAAGAAATTCTTGTGATCAAGGTGCTTGGCGGTTCAAGAAAACGCTACGGTCGAATTGGTGATGTTGTAGTCTGCACAGTAAAATCCGCTACCCCACAAGGTAGTGTGAAGAAAAGTGAAGTCGTCAAGGCTGTAATTGTAAGAACATCAAAAGAATGGCGAAGGCCAGATGGATCACATATTCGATTTGACGATAATGCAGTAGTGATCTTGGATGCAGATGGAAAAAATCCAAAAGGAACCCGCATCTTTGGGCCAGTTGCCCGAGAGCTGCGCGAGTTAGGATATATGCGAATCGTATCCCTGGCTCCAGAGGTTCTATAAGTGGTTGGTAGGAATTAATATGGCGAAGAAAATTAAGATCCGAAAAGGTGACACAGTAGAGGTCATCACTGGCAGCCGAGATGATAAAGGCAAGCGTGGTGAGGTTATTCGAGTTGATTCAAAACATAATCGAGTGGTTGTACAAAGCTTGAATGTACACAAAAAACACCAGCGCCAGTATCAATATGAAGGACGCACATTAGAGACCGGTATTATTGAATTCGAAGCACCTATGAACATTTCAAACGTGATGTTGGTTTGCCCGAAATGTGACAAAGCAGTGCGGGTAGGTTACAGCCGGGACGAAGAGGGTGTCAATCACAGGGTATGCAAGGCTTGTAAGGAAGAAATTAATTAGTTATTAGATAGCTAATTTGGAGATAGATTATGGCACATAGATTGAAAGAAAATTATAAAGCTGAAGTTGTACCAGCCCTGAAAGCAGACCTGGAGCTTAGCAATGTTATGCAAGTCCCGAAAATATTGAAAGTGGTACTCAATATTGGTGTTGGTGAAGCTTTAGATAATTCAAAAGCATTGGATGCAGCTGTCGAAGATCTTATTGCACTATCCGGGCAGAAACCTATCATTACACGAGCAAAGAAGAGTATTGCGAACTTCAAACTGCGTGAAGGTAGATCGATTGGAACAAAAGTAACACTGCGTGGAGAAAGAATGTGGTCATTCCTTGATAGATTGATGAATGTCGCATTACCGCGTGTACGTGACTTTCGTGGCGTAAATCCAAATTCATTTGATGGACGTGGAAATTACACTCTTGGTTTCCGAGAGCAGTTAATCTTCCCTGAAATTAGTTTTGATAAGATTGACAAAATCCGTGGATTTGAAGTCACGATCGTGACAAGTGCAGAAAACGATGAGCACGGCCGAGCTTTATTGAAAAAGCTGGGCATGCCATTCAGGAGCGAAGGATAAAAAATGGCCAAGAAGAGTATGATTGTAAGAGAAACCCGTCGGAAATACACGCATCGTGTTCGAAATAGATGCAAGGTATGTGGTCGCCCCAGAGGGTACATGCGCAGATTTGGACTATGTCGTATTTGTTTTCGTGAGTATGCACTCAAGGGACAAATTCCTGGTGTAGTTAAGTCTTCTTGGTAATCAGGCGGAGGCAATTAAAATGACTATTACTGATCCTATCTCAGATATGTTGACAAGAATTCGAAATGGCGCAATGGCTGGGCAGCCGATAATCGCGATGCCAAGCTCAAAAGTAAAAGCGTCAATCGCAGATATTCTTAAAAAAGAAGGCTTTATTGAAAGCTTCGAAGTGGTAGATGGCGAAAAACCATCCCATAAAGTTCTACGAGTTGACCTTAAGTATGTAGGTGATCGTAGAAGCCGTCGCCCGGTAATTACCGGCCTGGAACGCATCAGCAGACCTGGCCGACGGGTATACGCAAAGAAAGATAAGATCCCATGGGTTCTGTCAGGAATTGGTGTCACCATCATTTCCACACCAAAAGGTGTAATGACAGATCGCAAAGCCCGTAAGATCGGCGTTGGCGGTGAAGTACTCTGTAAGGTTTGGTAACCTGCAAGAGAACTATTAGGAGGTTTATTAGAAATGTCAAGAGTTGGTAGACTGCCGATAGAGGTTCCGAGCGGAGTTGAATTTGAGGTCAAGGGTACCTCAGTTCGCGTGAAAGGACCCAAAGGCGAGCTCTCTCATACATTTCCACCAGTTGTGGAAATCGGTTATGAGAATAATGAAATAACAGTGACCCGAAAAACTGAAGACAAGTTCCATAGAGCAATGCATGGAACAGCCAGGGCCGTAATTCAAAACATGGTCACAGGCGTCAGCGATGGGTTCGAAAAGTTATTGGAGATCCATGGGGTTGGATACCGTGCAGAGATGCAAGGTAATAAATTAGTCATCCATGTTGGTTTTTCACACCAGGTTGATGTCGAACCCGTAGATGGAATTAGTTTAGAAGTATTAGAGCGAAACAATGTTATTCGAGTTTCGGGATACGATAAACAAGTTGTTGGTCAGGTAGCTGCAAATATCAGGAAGATTCGCCCACCAGAACCCTATAAGGGTAAAGGTATCCGATATAGGGGCGAATATGTCCGCCGCAAACCTGGTAAAGCCGGAAAGGCAGTATAGAGGTTTAGTTATGGCAAAGAAAAATCGATCGGTTTCCCGTAAACGAAGGCATATACGTGTCCGAAAATCAGTTCACGGCACACCAGAAAGACCAAGATTGAATGTGTTTCGAAGTCTGACAGATATTTATATTCAGATCATTGATGACGAATCAGGCACAACATTAGCTGCAGCATCCACGATTGACAAAGAATTGCGCAGCCAGATGAAGGGCAAGAACAAATCTGAACAGGCAAATATTGTTGGAAAAGCTATTGCTGAGAGAGCAAAAGGAAAAGGCGTATCCAAAGTGGTCTTTGACCGCGGTGGATATAAGTACATCGGCAGAGTAAAAGCATTAGCAGACGGCGCACGAGAAGGCGGCCTGGAGTTTTAACAGGAGAATCATATGACAGATTATAAAAATCCTGAATTCGAAAAAGAATTTGAAGAAAAAACTGTTGACATTACCCGTGTCGCCAAAGTTGTAAAAGGCGGTCGGAGATTCGGGTTCCGTGTCACAGTTGTTGTAGGTGATAAAGCTGGAAAAGTTGGCGTCGGTACAGGTAAAGCTCGAACAGTACCGGATGCAATCCGTAAAGCAGCTGAAAAAGCACGCAAAGATATGCGCAAGATGAATTTGCACGGAACAACTATTCCTCACGAGATCATTGGAAAAGTTGCAGGAGCAAAGGTTTTGTTGAAACCTGCTTCTCAGGGAACTGGTGTTATCGCTGGTGGTGGTGTGCGTGCAGTTATGCAGGCTATCGGAATCCAGGATATTTTGACCAAGTCAATGGGAAGTGCTAATGTGCTGAACGTTGTGCGCGCCACAATGGATGCTCTGGATAATTTGCAATCATTCAAAGAGCAGGCAATCCTCAGAGGAAAGAACCCTGAAGAACTCCTGCCTTATTGGGAGCGAAAAAACAGTGGCTAAGAAAAAAGAATTGAAGATCAAGCTGATAAAAAGCCCGATTGGTTACTCAAAAAGACAAAAGGGTACCGTGGCAGCATTGGGATTAAAGAAAATCAACCAAATAGTGACACACAAAGATTCTGACGTGATCAGAGGTATGATCAATAAAGTAAGTCACTTGGTTGAAGTCGAAGAATAGAAGGTTAAGAAATGGATTTACACGATCTGAAATCAAATGAAGGTGCAAAGAAATCAAGGATCCGCAAAGCACGCGGAACTGGCGGAAAGCGCGGAAAGACAGCTGGCCGTGGAATTAAGGGACAGGGCGCCCGAGCTGGTGGAGGCGCAGGCCTCTATCATCAGGGTGGTAACCTGCCATTCTTCCGCAAGCTGCCTTTTAAGCGCGGATTTACTCCACCAAACCAGGTTGTATATAACGAAGTAAATCTGGACCAACTCGAAGGTTTCAGGGCTAACTCTAAAGTTAACCCAGAAACAATGAATGAAGCCAGATTAATCCGTAAACCTGATCTCCCGATCGTAATATTGGGACGTGGTGAGGTAAAGAAAGCGCTGAAAGTTAGCGCTCATAGAATAACAAAAGGTGCCCACAGCAAGATTGAAGCTGCTGGCGGCACTGTTGAGATCATTGAATAAGAAAGAGGCTGAAGGAGAAGATCAATGAAACGATCTGGATGGCGGTATCTGTGGACAGCAAAGGACATTCGCAGAAAATTATTGATCACAGTTGCGATTCTAATTCTCTATAGATTAGTTTCACATATTCGCACACCCGGTGTAGATCAGGCAGCATTAGCTGCTCTTATGAATTCACAGGGTGCAGGTTCAACGCTTGTTGACTTAGTAAACTTGATCTCTGGTGGAACTGTACGAAACTTTTCCATCCTGGCGATGGGCGTTTATCCATACATTACAGCGCAGATCGTTATTCAGCTTCTGACCCCGATCATTCCTTCATGGCAGCGAGCTTCCGAGGAAGATCCCCGTGGTGCCAGAAAGCAGATGGAGAAGCGGACCTATTATCTCTCGGTCGCGATGGCTGCTCTGCAGGCCTTTGGACAGATCAGGATATTCTCAGCATTAGGTGATTATCCGATCATCCCAAATTTTGGGATCGATTTGCTGACTACTGTAACAGTCCTGACAGCAATGACAGCCGGAACCATGTTCGCGATCTGGCTTGGTGAGTTGATCTCAGAGTACGGTATCAGGAATCAGGGTCTTTCCCTGATCATTTTTGCTGGTATTATCTCTCAGCTCCCGAGTACATACGCAAGATTATGGGCAATTCCAGAAGCACGAGTTGTTGGTATTTTGTCAGTGCTGTTGATCACATTGATCACAATTTATGTGATCGTGATCGTGCAGCAGGGCAGGCGCAATGTCCCTGTGATGTATCCTGGCCGAAGAGTTGGCAGTTCAATGTCAATGCCGGTGAAAGGTACACTCCCATTGATGGTTAACATGTCTGGTATGATCCCGTTGATCTTTGCTCAGGCAATCCTGACATTCCCTGCGATCCTTGCCAGTTTCTTCCTTGAATCAGAATCTGAGGGAATCAGAAATTTTGCATTAGGAGTACAGAATATCTTTGGTGGTCAATCTGCTTGGTATTGGATGATCTATTTCTTCATGGTTGTGGTGCTGGCATTCTTCTATACGAATGTTTTATTCCAGCAGCAAAATTATGGTGAGAATCTGAAGCGATCTGGTGCAAAGATACCAAACGTTCGTAGCGGAAAAGCAACTCAGGAATACTTGAACAAAGTACAGAGCAGGATCACATTCCCAAGTGCGTTCTTCCTGGGACTTGTAGCAATTTTGCCATACCTGGCAACTGTGTTGATCCCATCTTTGGGTGCAGCTACCCAGGGCACAGGATTCTTGATCAACTCATCCGGTCTTTTGATCGTTGTTGGTGTTGTTCGAGATGTATTCATCAATATCGATGCAGAACTTAAATTGCATGGATATGAAGACACGCTGCTAGTTAAATAGGTAAGGTAAAGGTGTTGCTAACAATAAGCATATTGGGTGCCCCCGGAGCAGGAAAAGGAACCCAGGCTACACTTCTTTCAAAGAAATTAGGACTGCCGCATATCTCTTCAGGAGATATATTTAGAGAGAACATTAAAAATCAAACTGATTTAGGCAAATTGGCGAAAACATACATAGATCAGGGTGAACTTGTTCCGGACGATGTCACGATCTTAATGATCAAAGACCGGCTATCAAGACCTGATTGTGCAAAAGGCACCATTTTGGATGGATTCCCAAGGACGCCTGCCCAGGCAATCGCATTGGATGAAATGCTGAAAGAATTGAATACCCGGGTAGATCTTGTGCCATTCATCGACGTTGAGGATGATGTATTGATCAATAGATTATCTGGAAGATGGACATGCCGTGAAAGTGGTCATATTTACCACACGACATTCAATCCTCCCAGAGTGCAAGGAATTTGCAATATTGATGGATCAGAACTATATCAGCGAGACGATGACACAGCAGAGACAGCTAAACACAGGATCCAGGTTTATCGTGAGCAAACGTCTCCGTTGATCGATCACTACAAGAATGTTGGAATTCTTGAGGTCATTAATGGAGATCAATATATTGAACATGTCTGTAGAGACATAATGGCAGTAGTGCCAAAGAAATTTAAAAAGTAATATGAATTGGACTCGTAACGTTGTAATCAAAAGCAAAGAAGAAATAAAGATCATGCGGGATGCTGGCAGGATCAATTTCAGGACTTTGCAGGCAGTAAAAGAAGCTATCAAACCGGGCATCTCCACTGGTGAGCTGGACAAGATAGCTGAAACTGTGATTCGAGACCATGGAGCCGAACCAGTATTTCTGGGCTATCCAGGGCCAACCCCATACCCCGCCACACTAACAGTGTGTCTCAATGAGGAAATGGTCCATGGTATCCCCGGAAAACGGATCCTGAAAGAGGGCGACCTGGTTTCAGTTGATTGTGGAACACTGTACAATGGATTTGTTGCAGATTCTGCATTCTCAGCTGGAGCTGGAGAGGTTTCTGAAGAAGTTCAGCAGCTCCTGGAAGTTACAGAGAGAGCGTTGGAGATAGGTATCAGTAAGATGGTCTCAGGTAACCGGATCGGGGATGTGGGTGCCGCCATACAGGAATATGTATCCAGCTTTGGATATTTTGTGCCGCAGGAGTACACTGGGCACGGCGTAGGCAGGCAAATGCACGAAGGTCCACAAGTACCGAATTATGGGACACGCGGCAAAGGTATCGAACTCGTTGAAGGCATGACGATTGCTCTGGAGCCAATGACATTGGTAGGGACAATCAGGACAAAAGTCTTAGCAGACAGGTGGACTGTTGTCTCGGTAGATGGTTCGTTAACAGCTCATTTTGAACACTCGGTAGCTGTTACAAATGGGAAACCATATGTGCTAACGACCGAGTAAGTCCGGGTATCAATGCCTAGACTAAATCGGGAAGAGTGTTTATAATGTATTGTTTTTAACTCTCTACAGAGAGAATATAGGAGTTTGAAAGATGAAAGTATCATCATCAGTAAAGAAAAGATGTGCAAAATGTAAATTTGTCCGCCGTAAAGGTAGACTTTATGTGATTTGTGAAAATCCAAAACATAAACAGAGACAAGGGTAAGAGGTATTATGGCACGTATTGAAGGTGTTGACTTACCACGCAATAAGCGTGTAGAAATTGGGCTGACCTATATTTATGGGATTGGATTAAAGACCTCCCAGAGTATTCTTACAGCTACAGAAATTAATCCAGATACACGAGTGAAAGACCTCACTGATGTTGAGGTAGCTACATTACGTGAACACATCACCAGCAATATTATTGTTGAAGGCGATCTTCGTCGAGAAGTGCAGATGAACATTAAAAGACTTGTGGAGATAGGCAGCTATCGCGGCCTGCGTCACCGCAATAATTTGCCCGTTCGTGGACAGCGCACAAAGACAAACGCCCGAACTCGGAAAGGCCCCAAGAAAACAGTTGCGGGTCGTGGTCGAAGACGTGGTGCAACGAAGAAGTAATCTTCACAATATAGGAATGTTGTAAGGAAAGAGGAATTATGGCAAGAAGTGGACAAACCCGCCGATCTGGTCGCAAGACAAAACGAACTCTGTCTTCAGGGCAGATTCATGTCTATTCTACATTCAATAACACCATTATCAATATTACCGATAATCAGGGTAATACTGTTGCATGGTCAAGTGGTGGAGTAGTCGGATTTAGCGGTTCAAGAAAAAGCACACCATTTGCAGCCAGCTTGGCTACAGAAAAAGCACTGAAAGTTGCAATGGATATGGGCATGCAGGAAGCAGATCTGATCGTGAAAGGACCTGGCCCAGGTCGAGAATCTGCAATTAGAAAAGTTCAGGGTATGGGAATCAAGGTTAAATCTATTGAAGATGTAACTCCTGTACCACACAACGGCTGCCGCCCTCCGAAGAAGCGGAGAGTTTAGGCTTTATTAGATTTAGAAGTGAGGAATTAACTTTATGGCAAGATATACTGGTCCTGTTTGTAAACTTTGCCGACGGGAAAACGAAAAATTATTCTTAAAAGGTGAGCGCTGTTTTTCACCTAAATGTGCAATGGAACGACACGCTTATCCTCCCGGACAGCATGGGAAGATGACGCAGTGGCGCCGTTCAACTACATCTGACTTTGGTGCTCAGCTGAGAGCAAAGCAGAAAGCACGCCGAGTTTATGGCATTCTAGAAAAACAATTCCGCAGATATTACGAAACTGCATTGAACCGCTCTGGTTTGACTGGTTTCAATCTGCTCCAGATCCTGGAATCCAGATTAGACAATGTGATCTACCGAATGGGCTTCGCCGCCAGCCGAGCACAGGCTCGACAGATTGTTTCCCATGGGCATTTCATTGTGAACGGTTATAGGACAAATACACCATCGATGTTGATCAAACCCGGCGACCAGATCGTTATCCGGGAAGGTTCCAAAAAGAAACCTTTCTTCAAAGACCTGGTTGAAATAGCAGAAGAACGCAATGCGGCTGAATGGGTAAGACGCGACATCAAAGCTTTAAGTGGTGAGATTTCCCGCCTACCAGAACGTTCAGAAATTGATGCAAACTTAAACGAACAGTTGATCGTTGAGTATTATTCCAGGTAAAAATAAAATTTCAAGCAGCAGATCTGGATTATCCAGAAAGGCTGCTGGGGAAGGAATGGCCCGTGATTGTCTTAAGTAATATGGTAACACCGAGAATCGAAAGAATAGCGGAATCTCGAAATTATGGAAAATATACTATCAGTCCATTGGAACGTGGCTATGGCACGACAATTGGAAACGCTTTACGACGTGTATTGCTATCTTCTCTGGAAGGCGCTGCGGTTTCTTCCGTTCGAATAACTGATGTTCAACATGAATATTCAGAGATCAAGGGCGTTCGTGAAGACGTCATTCAGATCATTCTAAACATTAAACAGCTTAGAATGAAGATGAATGGTGTGGACACAACCCGGCTGCATCTGGAAGTTCGTGGAGAAGGAGTTGTAACTTCTGCAGATATTATTGCACCACCAGAGGTTGAGATCGTAAATCCTGATCTTTACCTGTTCACATCTGATTCAGGAAAAACTTCACTTGAGATCGAGATGAATGTTGAGCGCGGAAGAGGATATTCACCAGCAAATGATCGCAGTGGAAATTTACCGATCGGTGAGCTTCCTGTTGATGCGATCTTCACTCCTGTAAAACAGGTGAATTGGGAAGTTGGATCTGCTCGAGTAGGGCAGAGCACAAACTATGATAGATTGGTCATGGAGATCTGGACCGATGGAACAACAGCTCCAGAAGAATCCATGAGCACAAGTGCTGGAATATTGATAGAGCATCTTCGCCATATCGCTGGTGTGACTGAAATCTCATTGACACCAATCGTGATAGAGGATGACGAAGAAGCCAGATTAACAAGTGAAATATATGAAACACCGATCGAGAATTTAGATCTATCGGTTCGCGTTTTCAACTCTTTGAAAAGAGCAGGAATTGTCACAGTAGGTGAGGTTCTTGAGCTTCTTGAAAAGGGCGAAGATGCAATCATGTCTATTCGAAATTTTGGTGACAAGAGTCTTGACGAGCTAAGACAGAAGATGATCGACAAGGGTTATATCCAAATCGAAGAAGAAAATGTAATTGAAGCGGAGTAATTGATAATGCGACACAGAATAGCTGGAAAAAGATTGAACCGCCATATGGGAAACCGCAATGCACTGCGGAGAAATATGGTAAATCAACTTTTTGAATATGAAAGAATTAAGACGACAAAAGCGAAAGCAGAAGCTTTTCGCAATCAGGCAGAAAAACTGATTACACTTGCCAAGAATGGAAATGCAAGTGAGGATAGTTCAAAACTAGTTCATGCACGCAGGTTGGCAGCATCTAGAATGGCAAACCCCGATATGGTGAAAAAGCTGTTTGATGAGATCGCCCCGCGTTATGTAGAAAGACCGGGTGGATACACCCGTGTAATTAAACTCGGCCAGCGCCATAGTGACCGCGCAGAAATGGTCCTTTTGGAATTGGTTGAGTAGGATTGGCTTATCCGTATAACGGAGAGGTATGGCACGTTACCAAGTAAAGATCGCTTATGATGGCACTGAATTCTTCGGAATGCAGCGCCAGCTTGACGAACGCACAGTGCAGGGAGAGATAGAGAATTCCCTTCGAAAGATCGGATGGAAGGATCAATCGATCCTGGTTGCTGGACGGACAGATGCTGGTGTACATGCCAATGGTCAAGTGGTTGCTTTTGATCTGACCTGGAAGCACGGCGAAGAAAAGCTGAAGAAGGCAATTAATTCTGTTTTACCGCAGGATATTGCCGCTAAAGCAATTCGTGAGACAGAGAGTAATTTCCACCCCCGTTATGATGCTCTATCGCGCAGCTATGTTTACCAGATCTACTGCAAAACCGATCGAGATCCGATCTCAGATAGATTCAATCTGAGAATTTGGCCGGAGATCGAACTGGATTTGTTGAATGAAGCAGCAAGTAAATTGACCGGTCAACATGATTTTTCAGCTTTTGGAACTCCTCCAAAGGAAAATGGTTCAACAATCCGGGAGGTTTTCTCAGCAAGCTGGGAGAAAGATCAATATCGATATTTTTTCACCGTGAAGGCAAATGCATACCTTTATCATATGGTGCGCAGAATGGTGAATGTTCAGATCGAGATTGCACATGGTCGAAAGACAGTTGAATTTATAAGTGATGCTCTAGATGGAAAAATTGAAGGAGTTATTCAAGGAATAGCTCCAGCGCATGGTCTCTTCCTGGAGGAAGTAGAATATGCGAATAAAGAAATTAATTAGTTTGTACATAAACAAATTGTGAGGTTGTAGTGGAAAAGACATATTATCCAAAACCTGATGAAATCAAAAACGATTGGTATATCGTTGATGCTTATGGTCAGAATCTTGGCCGCTTGGCATCAAGAATTGCCAAGGTTTTATTAGGAAAACATAAACCAACATTTACACCTGGTGTGGATACTGGTGATTATGTGATCGTTCTCAATTGTGGTGGGGTGGTAGTAACTGGAAAAAAACTTGATGATAAAAAATATTACCATCACACAGGTTATCCAGGTGGAATCAAAGAGATCAACCTCCGAGATCAGCTTGCCAAACACCCGGAAAGAGTGATCAAGAGTGCTGTAAAAGGCATGCTGCCCAAGACAACACAAGGGCGAAATTTACTAAAACGTATGAAAGTATTTTCAGGTTCAGAACATACCCACGAGGCTCAGAATCCCGTGGTGTTACCTGAGGAGTTATAGATATGGCAGAAAGATATTTCGAAGGAATTGGTCGAAGAAAACAAAGTACGGCCAGAGTCAGGTTAACAAAAGGTACTGGAAATTTCATCGTCAATGAGAAAACTGTTGAAGAATATTTCCCAAGATACGGTGACCTAGCAATCATTTACTCCCCGTTGGAAGATGCTGCAAGCAAAGGCTCAGTTGACATCAGCGTATTGGTAAAGGGTGGCGGAACAACCGGACAGGTTGGCGCAGTACGACTTGGTATTGCAAGAGCATTGATAAAAATGACACCTGAAGTTGACCGTGCTATGCGAAAAGGTGGCCATATTACGAGAGACTCAAGAATTAAAGAGAGAAAGAAACCAGGCCTCAAGAAAGCCCGAAAGGCCCCAACATATACAAAGCGTTAATCATTATTTTAATCAAGCCGCTGTGTTCATATCACAGCGGTTTTTTGTTTAATAGATCGAGTGTACAGGGGTATAATGATGAAAACTCAGCGGGGTAGATAAGTGGCAAATAAAGGTGTAATAATTGTAGGGTTAGGACCTGGAGACATAGGCCAACTATCCATAAAAGCCTGGGAGCTTTTTAATAATTCTGATGAGATCTATGTCAGAACAACTCAACACCCTATGGTATCGGATCTGCCAGGGCAGCTTTTAATAAAAAGTTTTGATCATCTATACGAGCAGGAGAAAGATTATTTCCGGGTATATGAATTGATCGTGGATGAAATAATGAAGCTGGCACAAAGACCTGGTGGAGTGATATATGCTGTACCGGGCGATCCTTTTGTAGCGGAAGCCACAGGTCCGGAAATTTATAAAAGATTTAAAGAGCAGGAAATTCATGTAGAGGTTATTGCAGGTATAAGTTTCCTTGAGCCTACATTGAGAGCGCTTTCAATTGATGTAATCCCACAACTGACGATCGTTGACGCGCTTGAAGTGATGGCAGATCACTTCCCGAAATTCCCGCCCAATGTTCCAGTATTGATTGCACAGGTGCATTCTAAGGAAATAGCTGCTGAGCTGAAAATAACTCTCGAAGGACAGTATAATGACGAGATGCCTGTTCATCTGGTGCATGCTGCTGGAACCGAGAATGAGATTGTTGAGGAGATGCTTTTATATCAAATTGACCAGAGTGAGCATATTGGGAATCTTTCTTCATTATTCGTTCCTGCTCTTGAAAAAGGCACCTCATTTGAGGAGTTCCAGGAACTGATAGCCCACCTGCGTTCTCCTGAGGGCTGTGCTTGGGATCGCGAGCAGGATCATCAGAGCCTTAGAACGAATATGATGGAAGAGATGTATGAAGCACTGAGCGCGATCGATGAAGATGATCCGGAAATGATGAAAGAAGAGTTCGGTGATCTTCTTTTGCAGGTCGTTCTTCAGACGCAGATCGCAGCAGAATACGGCGAATTTAAAATGAGCGATGTCATTTCCGGTATATATAAGAAACTTGTACGCCGCCATCCCCATGTTTTTACAGATCTTGATGTTGATGCTCCAGATGAGATCATCAGGAATTGGGAAAAGATTAAAGAAGGTGAACGTAATGGGGTGGAGGGAAATGAAAAGGGTCTTCTGGATGGTGTGCCAACAGCTATGCCCGCCCTGGCAGTTGCAGATAATTACCAGAAACGGGCTGCACGGGTTGGCTTTGATTGGGATGAGATAGAAGGGGCGTTGTTGAAGATGGAAGAAGAGATCAAAGAATTCCGGGATGCTCAGAAGCAAGATCAGAAAGCTGAAGAGATTGGAGATATGTTGTTTGCGATGGCGAATATTGCCAGATGGCTGGATATTGATCCGGAAACAGCATTGCGGGAAACGAATAAGAAGTTTAAGGATAGGTTTAGGGCAATTGAAGCAGAAGCGCGCAGGAAAGGGGTCTCGCTTTCAGATATGAGTCTTGAAGAGATGGATGAGATTTGGGAAAGAGCTAAGAAAAAGTAATTAAAAAGGACGGAATTTATTCCGTCCTTTTTTGATTTAATTCAACCTAGACTGGTTCAAATTCAGCTGTGAAATGCCTCATCAATGGAGCTTGATAAGTCATTCTATATCCACTTAGAGCTTGAGGGTTCTCCTTGACCTTCTTGAAGACCTCAACAATATAGTCAATATGGCTCTGTGTATATACTCTGCGGGGGATGGCAAGACGGACAAGGTCAAGCTCTGGCATGACTTCTTTTCCTGTTTCTGTATCAACATATCCAAATGCGGATGTACCTATCTCAACTCCCCTGATCCCGCCTTCAATATACAAAGCTATAGTCAATGATTGGGCGGGGAACTCATTTTGAGGTATGTGAGGCAGCAATGATTTAGCATCAATGTAAATAGCATGTGCTCCCGGAGGTTCAATTATCGGAATGCCGATCTCACGCAGACTCTCGCCAAGGTAATTTGTTTGTCCAATACGATATTCGAGATAACTCTCTTCGAGAACTTCCCTGAATCCGACTGCCATCGCATCAAGGTCGCGCCCAGCTAGGCCTCCGTATGTTGGGAAGCCTTCCCTGATGATCAGTTCGTTCTTAACCTTCTTGAATAATGATTCATCATTCATCGCCAGGAAACCGCCAATATTGACGATCCCATCTTTTTTGGCGCTCATAGTAGCACCATCAGATAGAGCAAAAATCTTCCTGCTGATCTCAAGGATGGACATATTCTCGTAACCGGGTTCTCTCAGTTTGATGAAATAAGCATTCTCCGCGAATCTGCAGGCATCAAGGAAGAAGGGGATCCCAAATTCTTTATATGTATCTGACACCTGTTTGATATTCTCAAGTGACACTGGTTGGCCGCCGCCAGCGTTATTAGTGATCGTCAGGAGACCTAATGGGATATTTTCAACACCTTTTTCGGTGATAAAGTTTCTCAGCTTGTCGATATTCATATTCCCTTTGAAATCCACTGATTTTGAGGGGATATAGGCCTCCGCTATCACAAGGTTTACTGGAATACCTCCCTGTGCCCTAATATTGCCCTCTGTGGTGTCAAAATGCATGTTTGAGGGAATGAATTGGCCAGGTTTGATCATGATCTTAGAGAGTATGTTTTCGGCAGCTCGGCCTTGATGGGTGGGAACGAAATATTTGAATCCGAAGACATCGTCCATGACTTCTTTTAGCCTGAAGTATGATCTGGCACCTGCATAGGCTTCATCTCCGAGCATCATGGCCGCCCATTGGGCATTGCTCATAGCTGATGTGCCTGAGTCGGTCATCAGGTCGATATAGATATTTTCTGAGCGGATGTTGAATACGTTAAATTTAGCTTCCTGCACAACTTTGATACGTTCCTGTCTGGGAATTAATTGAATTGGTTCTATTACTTTGATCCTGAACGGTTCTGGAACATATTTGGGCATTGCACATCTCCTATGATTTATTTAGAACCATGTAAGTATAATTGATTCGGATGTATTATACTAAGTCATAAGATTTAATTTGGAGCAAACATGGCTATCTTTGTTAAAATGTTGGAACTTGGACCAGTATTAACCAATTGCTACTTGATCATGGATGATGATTCCAGGGAGCTGGTGGTAATTGATCCGGGGTGGGATGGAAAAGTGATCCTTCAAGAAATAAAAATGCTGGGAGGAGTGTTAAGTGCAGTATGGTTGACACATGGTCATTTTGACCACCTGGGTGGGATCGCTGATCTGGTAAGGGGAAATGAAACGGATGTAGAGGTGTGCCTTCATTCTGAGGATAAACTGTTATACGAGGATCAGGGTGGGGCAGCCTTTTTTGGACTCAGTATTGAAGCTGGACCTGAACCAAAGTGCTGGCTCAAAGATGGGCAGGAGTTATCAGTGGGGAGATTTGGATTTGAGGTTAGACATACTCCGGGGCATACACCAGGACATGTTGTTTTTTATTGCAAAAAGGAAAATTTGTTGTTCTCAGGCGATCTTATCTTCCAGAGCAGTATTGGCAGGACTGATCTACCGGGAGGGAGTTTTAAACAGATCATGTCCAGCATTAAAGAAAATGTGCTTACGCTCCCAGATAACACGAAAATTCTTTCCGGACATGGACCCGAAACAACGGTTGGTCAGGAACGTATAAACAACCCATATCTATAATAAAAACTCCCCTTGAATGGGGAGTTTTTTTATATATTCAACAATGATCTATTTAGCGATTTCAATTGCTCGAGTTTCTCTGAGGACAGTAACCTTGATCTGACCGGGGTACTGCATTTCTTCTTCGATCTGTTTGGCAATATCTCTTGCCATTCTTGTGGCTTCGAGATCGTCGATTTTCTCTGGCTGAACAATAATCCGAACTTCACGGCCAGCTTGAAGAGCATAACTCTGATTGACACCTTTGTAGCTATTTGCGATCTCTTCCAGAGCCTTCACCCGCTTAATGTATTGCTCAATTGATTCGCGGCGAGCACCTGGCCTTGCACCTGAAATTGCGTCAGCTGCTTCCACGATTATTGCTTCCAGCGTTTCCTGTTCAATGTCATGGTGGTGGGCTGCTGTGGCGTTCACGACTTCTTTGGGGATGCCGTATCTGCTAATGAATTCTGCACCAATGGAAGCATGTGTTCCTTCGAGGTTGTGATCCATAGATTTCCCAATATCATGGAGGAAACCACCAAGTTTAGCTATTTCGACATTTGCGCCTAATTCTGCAGCTATCACTGTGGCGATCTTTGATGTTTCAATTGAATGATCGAGCTGGTTTTGACCATATGATGTTCGGAACTTTAATCGTCCCATCTTTTTGATGATTTCTTTATGCAGAGGTGGCAATCCCGCTTCGAAGACTGCCTGTTCTCCAGCTTCAATGATGATCTTCTCAACCTCAAGTTCTTCTTTTTTTAGGGTTTTCTCAATGTTTGCGGGATGGATCCTTCCATCGGTGACAAGTTTTTGAAGAGTTCGTCTGGCGATCTCTCTTCTAACCGCATCAAAACAGGAGATCGTGACTGCTTCAGGCGTATCATCTACGATAACATCAACACCTGCAGCTTGTTCGAATGAGCGAATGTTTCGTCCGTTTCGACCAATTATGCGCCCCTTCATCTCATCAGACGGAAGGGTTACGGTGGAAGTTGTGATCTCTGAGACATGCTCTGAAGCAACACGTTGAAATGCCAGAGTAACTATCTTTCTTGCTTTTACTTCACCTTCTTCTTTAGCCTCAGCTTCGATCTGGCGCATGATCCTTGCCATGTCTCCACGAGCTTCTTTTTCAACTTCTGCCAGTAAAACTTCACGGGCTTCATCTTTCGTCATGAAAGAAACTTCCTGGAGTTTTGCTAAAATATCTGTATGAAGATTTTCGATCTCGTTTGCTTTTTTATCCATCGAGCTCTGGCGCTTATTTAAGTTCTGTTCACGTCTTTCCAGTTTTTCAAGACGTGTGTCAAGCTCGGAGCGACGGCGTTGAAGTCGTTCATCTTCCTTGTTGAATTCGTTCCTTCTACGGTCGAATTCGCTTTGAGACTTCTGTTGAATCTTGAGGACCTTTTCTTTAGCATTTACTTCAAGTTCCTTTGCTGCTTCTTTCGCATCTTGGATTATCTTTTCAGCTTTTGACCCTTCTCTATTGATCTGGGATACCAACATTAGATGTCGAATTACAAAACCAATTATTATTCCTGCAACCGCTAATAAAACGTTAATTCCAATATTATTCATTTAAACACCTCTTAACCATATTATTGATAGGTTGGAGAGTTGATCTCGTCCCAGATATTTTTTGCTAAACCTTGAATTACGGAATAGCTAAATCCTCTTCGGGAAAGGAAAGCATTCAGCTTTTTTTTGAAATCTTTCCACTCCAACATCTGATATTTTCGAGCTTGTTGCTTGGCAGCTCGTGTTGCCAGGTCCAGATCATCGATCTTTTCCAACACATCATCAATGATCTCATTTGAAATACCATTTTTATAAAGTTCAATTCTTAATGCATATTTGCTTCTTGGGCGGAAATCGGACCTGTTTTCAACCCATATTTCAGCAAAATTATTGTCATCCAGCAAGTGGGTGGATCTTAATCTTGCGATGATGTTTTCTTCTTGTTCCTGATCACAGCCATATTTCCGCAGTCTATAGCGAGTTTCCTGTTCAGAGCGAGGGCGGTAACTAATGAAATTAATCGCTTTTTGTAAAAGCACCTCGTTCTCGTCTCTAGACTTAAGATCAGCTATTTCCTGTTCTGTAAGTTCCTGCCCAATTTTCAGCCAGGCGGATGTGAATTTGGTCAGGGAGAAGGCATATTCATCTGCGATAAATATGCTTACTCTGGATTTGTTCTTTAGCTGTTCTTTTATCGCAGTAATATTATTCATAATTAACACAAAAACCGCAGCGGTTTTCAGCTACGGTTGGATTTAGAGATTTAGCAATATGACTATTTACCTGAGTAAATAGATAGTTATTTTGAACAAGAATGTTCAAGTAAGTTAAATATTTATTTGCTTTTAAGACAAATTCGCTAAAATTATCAGGTCATGTTTTAAACTATTTTATTTAATTTGTCTTTATGTATTGATATAAGTCTTGTCAATACTTTTATCTTCTAAATTTTATTAGTAATCCGTAGCCGCAAATATTACTATTAGAGATCATTGAAACTTTAATGATCAGTTATTAATATTCCGGTGAAACATTAATATATTATACCTGAATTCAGGATATGCAATTGAATTAAATAGAAATAAGGTATGGGAAAATACTGAACAATAATTTATTTTATATTTGATAATTTGAATCAGTAATTGTTAGTTCTCGACAACTTCTTCAGTAATTAGTGTATCCGGCAGGAAGTTTGCCCGTATTTTACTCTCAATACCTGAAGAAATATCCGGGTTCTCGCGTAAGAAATTTTTTGAATTCTCGCGCCCTTGCCCAAGTCTTGTTTCATCTAATGAATAGAAGGATCCCCGTTTAGTGATTATCTCCATTTCGACACCCAGATCAAGGATGTCACCAACCTTTGAGATACCTTCGTTGTACATAATATCAAATTCAGCTGTTTTGAAGGGTGCTGCGACTTTGTTCTTTACTACTCTAACGCGGGTTCGGTTTCCAGTGATCTCCTGGCCAACCTTTATGGATTGGATCTTCCTGCAGTCTAAACGCACAGATGAGTAGAATTTAAGTGCCATTCCACCGGACGTTGTTTCCGGGTTACCGAACATGACACCAATCTTATGCCGCAATTGATTTGTGAATATCATTGCTGTATTGGATTGTTTGATAATACCTGATAACTTGCGAAGAGCCTGGGACATCAGCCTGGCCTGCACACCCATTGAAGGAGCACCCATATCGCCTTCCAATTCGGACCGAGGCACCAATGCTGCAACAGAGTCCACTACGACAATATCTATCGCTCCAGATCTGACCAGCGTTTCTGCAATTTCCAAGGCCTGCTCACCTGTATCTGGTTGTGAGATCAGCAAATTATCAATGTCAACTCCACATTTGGCAGCATAGCTGGGATCCAGTGCGTGCTCCATATCGATGAACGCAGCTGTGCCATTTTGACGCTGAGCTTCCGCCACTATATGCTGGCAGATAGTTGTTTTTCCAGAGGATTCAGGGCCATAGATCTCAGTTACTCTTCCTCGCGGGATACCACCGATGCCCAGTGCAAGGTCAAGGGATAATGACCCGGTTGGGATCACATCCACCTGCATGGTGTGAGATTCTCCTAAACGCATAATAGAGCCGTCTCCCCATCTCTTAGTGATCTGACTTAACGCATTCTCTAATGCTTTGCTTT
>JAUWSD010000133.1 GCA_030610225.1 Chloroflexota bacterium | reverse complement strand
TTCCAATATCATCTGGTCTAATTCTCTGTGATAGACTGGGATAATATCCCAATACAATAGCTATACTAGCACGTTCGAAGTTGTTCAGTGACTGCCACTTGATGTTCATCGGGAACAAAAACACACGAGATGGCAGCACTTCGGTTGGTGCGGGTGTTGCTGTGCTGGTGCGGGTCGGTACAAGAGTCGCTGTTTCTGTTGGAGCTGGGGTTGGGGTTTCGGTGGGGGCTGAATTGGCAATTTGGCTGGGTCTACCAGCCTGCTCTACCTCAGGATTTGGTCCACAGGCAGTTACGAGAACGACGATGGCCAAAACAGTTAACACTCTATTCATCTTCACATCTCCAAAACGATAAATCATCTTATCAGTTAGTGAAAAGGGCTGCAACTATCATTTTCCTGCGATAAAACTGCGAATCTCATGCAACTCATGACTTAACTCAAGTCTTCCATTCCAAATAAAAATACTATACACTTTGAATATCAAGATAATACAGCACCGGTAGAGGACCATATGGCCATCAAAATAAGACAATACAACGGGGAAGAAGACTATGAACGCATCAGCCAATTTCTGATAGAGATATTCAAAAAGGGAGATATTTTCTTCAATTGGTTGCAGCCCCGCTGGGAATATATGCACCACCATCCTTTTGTATGGGAATTGGACCTGACGAAGATCGGGATTTTTGAAGAATCCGGAAGGATGGTTGGGGTGGTCCACCCTGAGAATAATCCCGGCATTTGCCACTTTCAAATCAGGCCTGGCTATGAACACATCCAACCTGGAATGTTCGATTACCTTGAAGAAACATTCCAGGGTATCTCAAAATCAACAAATCGAATGATCAGAGGTCTGCTTGTGAACGAATTCAACCCTGATATGGAAAAACTCGCAGCCGATCGAGGTTATGAGCGTTGGGAAAAATTCGGAGAATCAGCCTCGCTTTATAAATTGGAGGAAGAGGTGCCTGAAGTACACCTGCCTGGGGGATTCCAGGTTCAAACCCTCGCAGATGAAAATGACATAAATAAGGTCAATCGGGTCTTATGGCGCGGTTTTAACCACTCTGGTCCTCCCCCTGAAGAAGAGATCGAGGGACGTTGGCTAATGCAGCGATCTAAGAACTTTCATTTAGATCAGACCTGTGTAGTTGTTGCTCCAGACGGAAACTACGCTGCATATAGTGGGATATATTATATAGATCAACATAAACTGGCAATGGTTGAGCCAGTTGCCACCGACCCGGATCATAGACGGATGGGGTGTGGGACTGCTGCAGTATATGAGTGCCTCCGTAAAGTTCAGGCTCAAGGCGCTGAGATAGCTTGGGTGGGGTCAGACCTTGAATTTTATAAATCGATGGGTTTTATTACCAAATTCACTGAGTACCCCTGGATTAAGTTTTTGGACTAATTATGTGGGATGACAGATATAACACCAACGAATATATCTTCGGCACCAATCCGAATGCCTTTCTGGTCAGCGTTACAGACCAGATACCTAAAGGGCGCGTGCTTTGCATTGCTGAAGGTGAAGGGCGAAATGGTGTTCATCTTTCCCGCAAAGGATATGATGTCACAGCGGTTGACGCATCATCGGTCGCTCTGCAAAAAGCTGAAAAACTGGCAGGATCATACGGCGTCAAGATCAAGACCATCGCCACTGACCTTGCTGAATACCAGATCACAGAGAATAGCTGGGACGCTGTCATATCCATCTTCTGCCACCTGCCACCCGAGCTGCGTAAAGAAGTGCATAAGCAAGTGGTGGACGGTCTGCACCCAGGCGGAGTTCTGGTGCTGGAGGCCTACACCCCAGCTCAGCTTAAATATGAGACCGGCGGTCCTAGTAATGTTCAGCTTCTGATGAAACTGGATGAGCTAAGAGAAGAATTTGAAGGGCTGGAATTCATCATCGGGCGCGAGACCGTGCGGGATGTCATTGATGGAGATCAAGTGGTGGGAAAATCGGCTGTTGTACAGATATTAGCAAAAAAGCCATGATCAGCAGACCATGGCTTTTGTAAATAATCAACATTTACTAACCAGCTTTGTACTTTTCGATATCTTCTTTGCTGAATTCAACCTTTTCTTTCCCGGCCAGTTTATCCTCGATCTTCTTTACGATCAAGTCGATCTCTCCTGGAAATGAAACGTAATCCATCAGGTCGCCTGGTACTACCAACACAGGGCTGAGGTCAAATCCCGCGATCCACGATTCATAAAGCTTGTTCAGCTGCCCCAGGTATTCTTCAGAAATATTGGCTTCAAAATCACGCCCTCTACGTTTGATCCTCTCAACCAGTGTGGGCACTGATGCCTGAATATAGACCACCAGATCAGGTGGTTTCAGCATTTCAGCCAATAGCCCAACCAGTCCCCTGTATGTGGCAAAATCTCGGTCAGTGATATGCCCCTGCAGGTAGAGGTTGCGGGCAAATATCTCAGCATCCTCATACATTGAGCGGTCCTGCACCACGGATGATGGAATATCCAAAAGCTCTTTATGGGAGCGCAGGCGGTGAGTCAGGAAAAACACCTGCGAGTGATACGCCCAGGTATTCATATTTTCATAGAAATCTTCAAGATAGGGATTCTCAGCCACAGGTTCAAAGTATGGCTGCCATCCCAACCGGTCACATATTTCCTTCACCAAAGTTGATTTTCCAACTCCGATATTTCCAGCTACTGCAACGAATTTCTTCACTCATCCTCCTGCTGCTTCAATGTCTGTTTTAAGTATGCGACTGCATCGCCAACTTCATCATCCATCGCCATTTCAAGTTGGCTGCCATCACAGAAATCAGAAATCTTGATCAGTCTGACACAATCTGCAAATCTTTCCTCTTCAGGAAATCTCTCTATCAAACAATTAGGAGTATCATAAAAGAATTCGCGGTTAAATACCACATCGTCATCATCCAGAAAGATCGCCAGCGGATAGATCTGTGCTTCGATCAGGTCCTGGAAGAAGTGAGTGCCGAAAGATGGTTCTGGAGCACCGCCAATCCCCTTGCCCGTCACCTCTATCAAGGCTTTGGAATGGAATATGTCGGCATATCCAACCCTGACACCAAGGTCCGGGTTAACAGTCCCCCACCTACCGGGCCCGATCAAAATAAAATTCTCACCATCCATCTGATGGTTCAACCTGCTGATCACTCGACCTATCTCCGCTTTTTTGGACTGTGTTTCCAGACCAAAATACGACTCCTGAGGGACAAAGAGAACATAATCTATCTCTTTCACATGTCCGGGGATCAACACTCTGCTGGATCTAAACACGATCTTATCAGGACTAATATTTTTGGGTATTTCAACATTTATATCCTCGATATGGCTGAGCGGGCGGCACTGCAAGATGGTCACATCCACATCCGGGTCCCCCGGTTTTTGGTCGTTTATCGCAATTGCAAATTCCATGTCAACCGGAGCCTTATATTCCCGCTCCAATATCTGGAGAATTTCCTTCATATCCTCTGCAAAGTTTGATCTCTCTATCAAAGTGTTGAAATTAACTACGAATTCACTACCTTCTCCGTTCAAATGTATTGAACGGATCGGAGACAAGTACCCATGCTTATGTTCCTGAGCAATATATCGCAGTTGATCATAATCATGACCCAACACATCTTTAATCATCATCGTTTTGAATTTATTCTTTTTCAGGTCGATCAGGTCAACCTGCTTCTGAGAATATCCAACGATCGCCCTGATGTTGGAATGTGTGTGAAGTGTGGGATGGCTAAGTGCTACCATTCGGGGATAATCATTACCCACTCTATCTACTGCCCTGGTTCCCAGGCCCCAAACCAGACGCATGAATCCTGCTTCACGCTCGATCTCTGGAGACCAGCGGTACATGTTCCTGCTGAAAGCAACTCCTGCCCCATGTGGGAGGTGGTAATCGCCATATCTCTCACCCTCCACAACCTGGATCAAAAGCGCAATGCGTTCATCATAATCAAGCAAGTCCATACTGCGGCGGTAAAGCAGCGGGTCGGGACTGAGAGCGCTGGCATACACCTTGATTATCGCCTGGGTGAAATCCTGCATATTCTCTTTGTGGTTTCCTTGATTTGGAACAAAATGGCTCTCGTATTTTCCTGCGAAAGATGTGCCGAAGTTATCTTCAAGTAAGCTGGATGAACGCACGATGAAGGGTTTATTACCCAGCTTCTCAAGCAAATAACGTAGATTATCTTCAATATCCTGGGGAAATCTACCAGTAAGATATTTATTAACCACATTTGGAAATTCTGCTCTGATCTCATCAGCCGTTTTATATTTCTGCTTGCTATACTGCAATAGATCATTGGTCGCCATAAAGGCATACATCACATCTGCGGCCAGGAAATAAGATTCTGGTATCCTCACTTTTGCTTTGAGTTCT
>JAUWSD010000065.1 GCA_030610225.1 Chloroflexota bacterium | reverse complement strand
ACAACATTCGGGAGGTCACCAGATTGGATGCCTGCGTTGACCTTGTCTTCTACATCACCGTATCGGCCCTGGTCCAGAGCTTCTACTGTAATCCCTAATTCGTTTGTTGCTTTGAATTCATATACAATAGCAGTGATAGCTTCGTTTCTTGGGTCGCCTTCACCGTAGACGTGCCAGAATGAAATTGTGACTCCACCCATGTCAACATCTTTGACTGTGTCTTCTGGACCACAAGCTACAAGCATCATTGATCCTAAAAGCAGTACTGCTAAAACAATTAATCCTTTTTTTAACATGTCTTTCTCCTCTATCTAGGTTCAAACATTATTTTTTTTACTAACATATTGTAATTCAATTTCGAAATAATATTATATTATTCACCTCCAAAGAGCTTAGCAGTTTGTCAGTTATTACCCCTTTAAACCACTTCTGGCAATACTTTCTGTGAATTGCTTTTGAGTGAAGAAATAGATGATCAGGATCGGGATAATTGATATCACCGCGCCTGCCATTATCAGGTTGAATTCCTGCCCGGCCTCTCCGATGAAGTTAAGCAAGCCTACAGAGATCGGGCGCCAATCTGGTGTACTCGTGACCAAGAGAGGCCATGCCAGTGAATTCCAGGACCCCATGAAAGTCAGCACCAAGATCACCATCAATGGAGCTTTTGAGAGGGGGATCACGATCTGCATCAGGAAGCGAAAATGACCAGCCCCATCCATCCTGGCTGCGTCAAACAATTCATCCGGGATCTGAGCGAAGAATTGCCGCAGCAGGAAGATATTGAAGACGCTGCCCATAAAGGGGACAGTTAATGCAGGCCAGTTATTGATCCATTGAATTGGCATAATACGACCGAGCCATGTTACGGTCAGGAAGTTGGGGATGATGGTTACCATGGCAGGGATCATCATTGTGCTTAACATAATGCCAAAGATCAGATCACGGCCAGGAAATTTGATGCGTGCAAATGAATACGCTGCCAGAATGCTGACCGTGACGGACCCGATCAATGAGATCCCTGTGATCTTGAGACTGTTCAGGAAATATCTTGAGAATAGGGCTCTCTCCCAGGCTTCGACATAGTTCTCATATTGAAGTGATTTTGGGAAGAATGATGCACCTAAAGCTTCTCCAACTGTTTTGAATGAAGTTGAGATCATATAAACGAAGGGAACTAAGGAAATGAAAGCTCCAAAGATCAGGAAAATATAGATGAATAATTTCGCCATATTTTGGTAGCTGACTGCTTTCTTGTTCTTATTCTGATTGGATTTCGTTATTTCAGCCATAGAAGACCCTCGATCCCTGAACTTTATTATTTACATATGTGAGTATTAATATTATTCCAAAGAGGACGAACGCTAGTGCAGATGCATATCCATAGCGAAGTTTCTCGAAGAATTCAATAAAAATAGCAACACTGAATGTGTTAGCTGTGCCGAGTGCAAGGCTCTCTCTAAATACCCATAATGTAGCAAAGGCTTTAAAGGTGCCGATGATACCGATAAGTGACAGGAAGAATGTTGTTGGAGAGAGGAGCGGGAATGTGACAAAGCGGAATACTTCCCATTTATTTGCCCCATCGATCTCTGCAGCTTCTTTCACATCAGTGGATATGTTACCAAGTCCAGCCAGATAAATAACAGTGTTATATCCAACATAAGTCCAGACCGAATGAATTATGATTACGGTTAGAGCGAGGCTGGGACCTGTTGCCCAATCAGGAATTGAAAAATTCATGCTCTCAGTCAGGATAGAGAAAATGCCCTTTGATTCCTGAAGCCAGGCCTGAGGTTCCATCCCAAGGCTTCGGAGAAGTAAATTGATCAGGGCAGTATCACGATTGGCAAATATCTGTCTGAAGATGGCTGCACTGGCGATGAAAGGGGTCACATACGGCAGGAAGAAAACCATGCGGAAAAATTCAGATCCTTTTAATTTTTGGAATAGCAGGACTGCCAGGAACATGGAGATCGATAATTGGAATGGGACTGTACCTAAAGAGAAAAAGACAGTTACTTTCAAACCATTCCACAGGTCTTTATCACCGGAAGCGATCACAATGGGGATCTCCCCGATCATGATCCATGCTCCGATCAGTAGAGAGGTGGCACCGATCAAACGAAGGAAGAACTGCAGATTAGATGTGTTCTTATTTGCCCCTTTCCATGTGTTCCAGCCGAGGGCAAGAAGAATTACGCCTGAGGTGATGGTAATGACCTGAGGCCAGACACCGGGGTCTGTACCTGTCTCCATCGCTTCCTCATAAACCCGGAATACCTCTTGAAAGGTGAAATATATAAGTGCGATCCCGGTAATCAGAGCTGTCCAGAAAAGCATGAATTTTGAAATGAACTTCCCATTCTCAGTGTTCTTAAAGAAGTAATTGAAAGCAATATTTACCAGGATCGCAATTATCAAAGTCCAGAGGAAATAACTCCAGGCAGCAGATACGACAGGAACTTCGAATGATTCTTTCATCAACCGTGAAAACAGTTCCTGGGTTTTTTCCTGACCGATCAGCTTATCTGCGATCCCAAGGAATTCTGGTAACTGGAACCAAATGTATCTCAGGAAAAGGGCGATAGTTGCAAAGTATAAAAAGCCGGGGATGCTCATCAGCCATGCCTTAAAACCATTCTCTTTGATCTCTGGGATGATCTTCTTGATGATGAGATAGGCTGCGACAATTGCACCGAGGGCCATAAAGAACATGACCACGAACGTAACATTCCCAATGGCATTAAGATAGTTATCTACACCAAGGAATCTTCCTTGCTTTAACCGCCATTTATGTACACTAACATAGAGGGCAAAGCCAACAGGCATTATCCCGAATAAAAATATTAATATAACAGAAGGGGCAATCATCAGGTAGCCAGTGATGTTTTCTTTCCAGTCCCTAATACGGTGGTTTGTGAAATAACCTTTGAACCAATCCTTTAGTTTTTCTAACATGTATGGTTTCCTTATAATTAAGATGTTCAAAGAAATATAGATGAATTATTATAATTTATAATGTGGTCTTTTTGAGAGATAATCGTAAATTCTCGAAGTTTTAAGCTTTACGCTCAAAGAAATCTTCAGCTGATATGAATTCGATTCCTGCGTTCAATGCACAAAACTCGTCATCATCCCTATCACCTACAAAAATGCTATTATCCCAGTCAACAATATAGCCAAGAGTCTGTGCTTCAATTTCACATAGAACCAGCATGCCGTAGTTCGGTTTCCTCATGAGAGAGCGGTATTTAAAATTATTCTTACGGCCTTTTTCATGTGCGAAACTTGCTTGAACAATGTGGAAAGGATCCCGCTCAAAAAAATCAAGAGTACGCTGATTTTCTTTTTCAACATCTTCAACTGATTTATAGCCAAATGCTACCCCGGCCTGGTTTGTGATCCCGAAGATCAGGAAGCCATTATTCCTGTATTCCCATATCTTTTCCTGAACATCAGGGAAGAGAATGATATCATCGGGATGATCGATAAATTTCCCGGTCTTGCTATATCTGATGGTTCCATCGAAATCCAGGCATAGTGCTGGCTTCAATTCGTAATTCTTCTGGTCTGCTGCCATGAGTTTTCCTTTTTGAAATAGGATATAATTTTTGAACAATTAATTCAATCTGAAGCAAAAGAGAATAATATGATAACCACCCACCTTGAAAAGATTAAAGAAAATCGTATCAATGGAATTGACCTGGATCAGGATATGATCTATCCATTCTACAATGGGTTCTCAAATTTTAATATTCCTGAAGGATTGTGTCAATTCTATGATATTCCATCTTTGCCAATTTTTCCATTGGATCATGATATAACAAGCAGCCTAAGAAAAGATTATAAGAACGTGGTTGTTATTCTTGTTGATGCGCTCTCATCTTTACTTCTCGAGAAGTGGATGGAGGAAGATAACAGCTTAATTTGGAATAAACTCCAAAATAGCGGGATCACCACAACGCTTACATCAGTTGTTCCCAGCACAACCTCGACCGCCATTTCAACTATATGGACTGGCACATCTCCCGCGAGACATGGAGTTCTGGGGTATGAATTGTGGTTGAAGGAATACGGCATTGTAGCAAATATGATTGAACATAAACCGATCACTTATTCCGGCAAAACTGGAAACTTATCCAACGCAGGATTTTCACCCGATAATTTTTTATTCAGCAAATCAATTGCAACTCATTTTAAAGAATATGGGATCAAATCTCATGTCTTTCAACATTATGCAATCATCAATTCAGGTTTGTCCAGGTCATTCATGCAGGATGCTGAGCTTCATGCAACAGGTGGAGTTTCAGACATGTGGGTGAGTGCCCGTGAATTGATGGAATCACAAAAGGACGAGAAGAAGTTTGTCTATTTGTACTGGTCAGCAGTGGATTCCCTTTCTCATTTCCACGGACCGGAGAATGAGCGGGTGTTTGCAGAATTTAAATTATTTACATCAGCCTTTGAGCAGTTATTTATCAATCAGTTAAGCGAAGAAGCAAAGAAGGATACATTAGTGATCCTGACCGCAGATCATGGACAGATCACAACTGACAAGCACAATGACGATCTGGATCTGAAGAATCATCCAGACTTTTTAGAGCTTCTGACCATCAAACCAACAGGTGAGAATCGCTTGCCTTATTTGTATATAAAGCCTGGAAGAGTAGAAGAAGTAAAGCAATATATCAATTCAAAATGGGCAGACCAATTCCTGTTTCTGGATCCCAAAGTTGCGGTCGAGAATGGATTCTTCGGTCCTGGTAAACCTCATAAGATGATCTATGAGCGTATAGGGAATCTAATCGTAATTCCAAGAAGTGATTCTTTTTGGTGGTGGAGCAATGCTAAGAATCCCATAATCGGCAGGCATGGAGGCTTGTCGCGCAATGAGATGCTTGTTCCATTCTTTGCTTTTGAGATGAAATAATAGTTATAAACCTAATTACTTTGCTGTAAAATTGATTAATGGGTTTGTTGGCGACCTTATTGATCTGGAGGATTTAATGTGTCCGGAAGATAAGGGGATTAACGCAAGGAGGAGGGGGTTGAGTCCTGCAGAAGACGAACTGTTGAATCGTGTTCGAATGTTGGAAAGGGAATTAACAAGAACAAAAAGACTGCTGAATATCCTTGAGAATAATGATGCAAATATTAATGTAATTTCTGATTCAGAAATGAATGCGGTTATTGTGATGCGTTCAAATGGTGAGGTTGCTTTTTGGAACAAAGCTGCTGAGCGTTTACTTGGTTACACTCAAAAAGAGGTGATCGGAAGAGAACTTCATAAGTTCATTGCGCATAACCAATATAAAGAAGCATATAAGGAAGGTATTGAGAAATTTGCCAGTACAGGTAAAGGAATTGCGATCGGAAAAACTTTGAAGTTGATCGCGGTGCGGAAAGATGGTGAGAACATTCCGGTCGAGCTGACCATAAACGGCTCAAAAGTTGGGGATGAATGGCTTGCGACTGGCGTAGTAAGAGAACTGAAGGAAAAGAAAAAAGTAAAAATGCCTGGAAAGGAATTTGACACGGCGACATTAGTAATCGGGGAGGCTACTCCTGAGGCTGTGATCATTATGGATTCAAGGGGAAAAATATCTTTTTGGAATCTAGCTGCAAGAGAAATATTTGGTTATTCAAGTGAGGAGATAATTGGAAAGACCTTGCATAAAATCCTGGCTCCAAAGAGGTTTCATGAACGTTTCACCAAAGCAATGGAAGTGTTTAAACGCTCAGGAAAGGGTGATGCGATAGGTAGAACGATCGAATTGGTCGCGATGCGAAAAAATGGAGAGGAATTTCCTATCGAGCTTTCACTATCCAGTGTAAAAATGGATACTGAGTGGGTGGCTATTGGGATCGTCAGGGACTACTCGAATAGAGATGAAATTGAGAAGCAGCTACGGATGACAAATGAGGAGTTGGAGATCCTTGCTACAACAGACAGTCTGACCGGAGTTGCCAATAGATATAATTTTGAGGAAAGATATCGGTATGAGTGGGAATGTGCTCTTCGACTAAGCACTCCTCTATCGTTAGTTTTCGCTGATATTGATAACTTTAAGGTAATAAATGATACTTATGGACATCAGGTAGGCGACATATTCTTAAAATCTATAGCAGATATTTTACGGACCAATGTACAGAGAGTAAGTGACCTGACTGCTCGTTATGGCGGTGAAGAATTTGTAATTTTGCTGCCGAATACAGAGCTCAGCAATGCTGTAGATCTGGCAGAGAAGATCAGGATGGCAGTCGAAGAGCATTACCAGGAGATTTCAGCCTCGAAAGTCCCATTAAATGTAACCATAAGTTTGGGAGTTTCTTGTGTTATTCCCAGGAATACGATCAAGAAAGAAGAACTGGTAGCAGCTGCGGATCAGGCCCTGTATAAAGCCAAAGCAAATGGACGCAACCAGGTTTCTACTTTGTTGATCGACGAAAAAAACAAATAAAAAAGGACTGGCTAAATTGCCAGTCCTTTTTGATCTCTGTAAATTATATTTCATTCAGAAAACCTTCTAGAATTCCAACGAGGTCGGGCTGACCGATCTCTTGAAGATTGTAGTGTACGCGTGTGTTCGGTTTGTCGATCTTGATGATCTTACTGAGATCGATCGGTGTTCCGATCACAACTGAATCACAGTCAGTGGAGTTGATTGTTGTTTCGAGGTCTTTCAACTGCTGGTCACTATAACCCATTGCTGGGAGAAGAATGCCGATATCAGGATATTTTTCGAATGTCTCATTCAATTTACCAACTGTATATGGTCTGGGGTCAATAAATTCTGCTGCTCCATATTTTTGAGCAGCAACCATGCCTGCACCATATT
>JAUWSD010000170.1 GCA_030610225.1 Chloroflexota bacterium | reverse complement strand
TGTCGAAACACACGGAATCATCTGGAAGGGCAAATATAAGTTTGGAAATATTCCCCTTGTAAATTATCTGCCCCGGAAACTGCGCAACAAGCTCGCACCTCATGTGCGCGTCTATTCAAAAAGAGATCTGAACAAACTTTTTAAAGGCTTGAATGTAAAAGTTGCCAGCAAGGACATAGTGTTTGGCGCTTATGACAATATAATTGCACGCAGACCGGGTTTGGGTAAATTCATCAGGGCGTTACTACAATTTCTTGAAAAGACTTCCTTAAAAGTATTTGGGCTGTCTCATTATTGGGTCATTGAAAAAATATAAAAGAACCTCTTAGCCAAGAGGTTCTTTTTTTTTAGGAAACATTTTGCCCTATGATCACATCTTGATTCAGTAAGCTTTAAATCCGCTATAATATCAGACAGTAAATCCAAGACAGAGGAAACAAAATTGAATCCAAAAGTTGATATAAGAAAACTGGAAAACGGACTGCAAGTGATGTTTAAAGAGATCCATACTGCACCTATTGTCAGTGCATGGATCTGGTACAAAGTTGGCTCAAAAGATGAACTGCCTGGCCAAACTGGCATCTCACATTGGGTCGAGCATATGCAGTTTAAAGGCACTCCCAAATTCCCCGGCGGAAACCTTGACCGCGTGATCTCACGTGATGGAGGATTTTGGAATGCGTTCACATTTCTGGATTGGACAACTTACTTGGCAACAATGCCCGCTGATAAAGTTGACCTGATCCTGCAGCTTGAAGCAGACCGGATGACCAACAGTATCTATGATCCCGACGAAGTTGAGCTGGAACGAACAGTAGTGATCTCTGAGAGACAGGGAAATGAGAATAATCCGAACTTCAAGCTGGACGAAGAAGTGCAGGCAGCGGCCTTCCGGGTGCACTCATACCACCACGAAGTGATCGGCGATATGGTCGATCTTGAAAAGATCAGCAGGGATCAACTATATGGCCATTACAAAAAATTCTATCAACCCAATAACGCTGTCCTGGTAGTTGCAGGGGATTTTGACACTGAAGAAATGTTCAGTCGGATCAAAGAGCTTTTTGGCAGCATACCTGCCGGAGAGCTTGTTGAAAGGATCAGCAGACCTGAACCGGAACAAAGGGGTGAAAGAACGGTCACTGTAGAAGGGCCCGGCGAAACTGCATTTGTGCAGGTCACATATCATGCGCCGGATACCAAGAGCGATGATTTCTTTGCCCTGACCGCATTGGACAGCTTGCTCTCCGGACCAAGCAACCTGAACCTCTTTGGCGGAGGGATCTCAAATAAAACTTCGCGTTTATACCGCGAGATCGTAGAGAAAGAATTAGCGGTGGGAGTGGCTGGGGGGCTGCAGGCCACTATTGACCCATTCCTCTACAGCATTTCTTTCACCGTTCACCCGCAGAGCAGCCCGGAGCAGGTGATTGAAAAACTGGATGAGCAGGTTGAGAAGATCCAAAACGAACTCGTGACCGAAGAATCGTTGAAAAGGGCAGTGAAGCAGGCTAGGGCATTGTTCGCTTATGGCAGTGAAAGCATTACTAACCAGGGATTCTGGATGGGATTCTCTGAGATATTTGATAAATATGACTGGTTCACAAATTACCTAAATAGACTTGCTAAGGTCACCCCCGAAGATGTTCAGAGTGTGGCCCGGCAGTACCTGAAGAAACAGAATAGAGTGATCGGCATTTATCGCCCAAATGGAAATAGCGGAGGTGGAAAATGAAGATGAATCCTCCCGCTGATTATAAGAGTTCAGTCCCCAACCCGGGCGACATCACAAGGGTTGAGCTGGATAATGGCATTATTGTTCTGGCTAGAGCTAACTTCAATAGCCCCTCTATTTCGATAACTGGAATGCTGCATGTTGGTTCGATGTATGACCCGCTTGATAAGCTTGGGCTGGCATCCATCACGGCCGGCACATTGATGCGTGGAACACAGAACAGAGACTTCCAGCAGATATTCAACGAGCTGGAATCTGTGGGAGCGACCCTGGGATATTCCGGCGGTACACATACTACGGGTTTTCACGGAAAGTCTCTGGCAGAAGATATTGACCTTTTGCTGGAAATTCTTGGGGACACCCTTCGAAACCCCGTCTTCCCAAAAGAACAAACAGAAAGGCAGCGAGCACAGGTCTTGACAGGTTTGGCGCTGCGAGCACAAAGCACAGGTGCGACCGCTGGCTTGAATTTTGATAAATTACTTTATCCCGATCATCCATACGGGCTTCCAAACGATGGCTATGTAGAAACGGTCAGCGCGATCAGCAGAGATGATCTGCTGGCATTCAACCAGGAACACTTTGGGCCAAAGGGAATGCTGATCGTAGTTGTAGGTGGAATCGATCCGCAGGAAGCGGTTGAAAAAGTCAGAAAGAACCTGGGAGACTGGCAGAATAAAAAACAGCCAGAGATCAGACAACTTCCTGATTGGAAGCGACCAGGTAAAACACTGCGTATCAGAGCTGAAATTCCCGAGATGAGTCAATCGGACATAGTGATGGGAGCCGCGGGGCCTGCTCGCAGTTACACGGATTATCTGCAATCTTCAATTGCCAACAGTATCTTTGGGCAGTTTGGGATGATGGGAAGGATCGGTGAGGTGGTGCGCGAGAAAGCGGGACTGGCGTATTATGCATACAGCAGCCTGGGCAGCAGTTATGGCCCCGGGCCGTGGTCAGTTGTCGCGGGAGTAAATCCATCCAACGAGGAAAAGGCTGTAGACTTGATCAGGAAAGAGATCAAGCGCTTGATCAGCGAGAAGGTAACTGAGGAAGAGTTGGAAGATGTGAAAGCTAATTATGTTGGGCGTATTCCGCTCTCACTTGAGGCCAATATATCTGTTGCGGCAACATTGCTGCAGATGGAGAAGAACCAGCTCGGTTTGGATTATCTGGTCAGGTATCCTGATCTGGTAAACTCAATTACACGGGAAGAAGTTCAGGCTGCGGCCGCAAATTACCTTGACCCCGATAAACTGGTGATCTCAATTGCGGGTCCGCCGCTGGAGGATTAGATGCTCAGGACAGGTGTTGACCTGATAGAGATAGAACGTATCCAAGGCTCGATCGATAAATATGGTGAGCGGTTTTTAAAGCGCATTTACACAAGCAAGGAGCTTTCGCTGTTTGGCGGGAACATTGGATCGCTAGCTGCCAGGTGGGCGGCTAAGGAAGCTGTCGCGAAGGCTTTGGGGTGTGGAATCGGCCCTGTGAAGTGGATAGAGATCGAGATACTGCGCGGAGAACAGAAGGAGCCAGTGCTCTATCTGCATGGCGATGCTGCAAAGATGGCGGATGAGCAGGGGCTGATCGGTTGGTCACTTAGCC
>JAUWSD010000079.1 GCA_030610225.1 Chloroflexota bacterium | reverse complement strand
TTGATCAATTTTGCTAAAAAGAAAGTATTAGAGAAATTTGGTGTATCGCTTGAACTGGAAGTCAAAATGATCGGAGACTGGTAAAAGGTACACGGGATTATGGAAAATAATAAAAAGAAAATTGGCGTGATCTTTGGAGGACGTTCTGGAGAACATTCAGTATCCCTAATGTCAGCTAAATTTGTCATCAGCCAGCTTGATCCTGAAATATATGAGATAAGCCTGATAGGGATCACCCGCAGCGGTGTCTGGTATTCAGGTTCTGATGTCCTTGAAGCCCTGATCAAAGAAGATGACAGAAATCTTGAACCGGATGCTTATATCTCCTCACTGCTTGGAAATGCAAAGTATGACATAAAAGCAGGAGAATTGATCGAGCATCTCAAGGGATTGGATGTGCTTTTCCCGGTTTTACACGGTACGTTCGGTGAAGATGGAACCCTGCAGGGCGTTTTGGAGATCGAAGACTTTGCATACGTTGGATCTGGAGTAACAGGTTCTGCAACTGGAATGGATAAGGCTATCTTCGCCGATCTGATGGTCGCAAACCGTATCCCGATCGTGGATACAGTTTTGATCCTTCGCAGTGAAATCTCTGAGCAAATGGCCAATGTTATTAAAGCTATTGAGCAGATAAGCTACCCGCTCTTCATCAAACCCGCAAATCTTGGTTCTTCTGTAGGCATCAGCAAAGTAAAAGACCGCTCTGAGCTGATAGAAGGTTTGTTGGATGCTGCCCAATATGACCGTCGATTAATTGTCCAGAAAGGGCATAATGTGCGAGAGATCGAAGTCTCTGTGATGGGGAACGATAAACCAATCGCATCGGTATGTGGTGAGATATTACCAGGAGAAGAATTCTACAGTTATGAAGCAAAATATCACGATGAGACTTCTCAGGCAGTGATCCCAGCAGATATAACAGAAGAGCAATCAAATATTATTCGAACATATGCAGTCAAAGCCTATCGGGCATGTGATCTGGCTGGCTTGGCCCGTATCGATTTCTTCATTGACAAAGATAGCGATGAAATTTATATCAACGAATTGAACACCATGCCTGGCTTCACAAAGATCAGCATGTATCCCCAACTTTGGGAAGCCACCGGAATCAAAAACCAGGACCTGGTCGAAATGCTGATCGAATACGCATTCGAACGCAAAATGCAGCGCGACTCAATTAAACGAACATTCAGGAGAGATGAGTAAGTAAATGGCAGAGGATAAGAACCGGTCTGAAGAGATCAGAATCAGCCGCCTCAAAAATGGCAAACCACGCAGGATCCAGCCTGTAACCAGGACAAAGTCTTCACTGTCCCGGTCAATTCCACCTACGGTCACGCGGAAAGATTCTGAATTTGCCAAAGACCGAAAACGCAAGAGGAAGAACGCCCGTGAACGTCGGGCCATCAACCTGCCCCAATACAATTCCGAGGTGCGTTTACCTTCCGTTCCTAAACTCAACTTGAATTGGAGCATATTCTCTGGTGTCCTCGCTTTAACCTCATTCGTTTCTATATTATTCATCTGGTTCTCCCAGATCTCAGTAATCAGCGACATCAATATTATCGGGCTGGAACGCATGAGCGCTGAAAGCCTGATCCTCAACCTTGATATTCTGGGCAGCTCCATCTTTGAATTCACTCCAAATGATCTGGAAGCGAATTTCCCCGATCTCTTCCCGGAGATCTCTGAGGCAGACATCACAATCGAGCTTCCAGCAACAGTGAACATCACTGTAAAAGAAAGATATCCGGAGATTCTTTGGTCCCAGTCAGGCGTGCAAGCATGGATCGACGAAGATGGATTCTCGTTCCCAGTTCATGGAGATGCTGAATGGGTTATTCAGATCGAAGCAAGCGGATCACCTATCTCAGGCCCTAATGACATCCCCACTAACCCGATCAAACAGGAGATGGTTGCAGCCATCAAGAACTTAAATGAATATCTACCTGCCGACTCAGCCCTGATCTACGATCCGATCTACGGATTGGGCTGGCAGGATGCCAGAGGTTGGCTGGTTTATATCGGATTTGAAGCTGATGACATTGATATCCGCCTGGAAATCTACCAGGAGATCTTGCAGGACCTGGAAGAAACAAACATACACCCGGCACTGATAAATGTTGCATATACACACACACCTTATTATAGGATCACACCTTAAACAGGATAAATCATGAACGAATCAATAATTGTAGGAATTGACATAGGAACAACCAAGATCTGCACTTTGGTTGCAAAGGTCGACGAGAAAAAGAATCTCAAGGTCATCGGCGTTGGGATCGAAAACTCGCGCGGCATTGAAAAAGGCTCGGTTGTTGATATTGAATCAGCCTCAGAGGCGATCGCCCTTTCAATTGATAAGGCTGAACACACATCTGGTTTAGAGATCAGCTCAGCCACGGTCAGCTTGGCAGGTTCCCATATCTCATCAGTAAACAGCCGCGGCGTCACCCCCATCTCAAAACAGGTGGTTGACGAGATCGATATGACTAAAGCAGTCGATAACGCCCGGGCAATAGCTATCCCCCACAACCGTGAAGTCATCCATGTCATTCAGCGTGGATATTCTGTCGATGGACAGGACGGGATCATCAATCCACTGGGGATGCACGGATACAGGCTTGAAGTTGAGACTCATATCATCACAGCAGCAGGATCAACGGTCGATAACCTCCGAAAAGTAGTCGGCAATTCCGGGGTCGAGATAGATGAATTTGTATTGAACCCCCTCGCCTCAGCTGAAGTTGTATTGACAGACACCGAGCGTGAGATGGGTGTAGCAGTTTGTGACATTGGAGGCGGCACCACAGACCTGGGGATCTTCATCGAGGGAGATATTTGGCATACAGCTGTTCAGGCTATCGGTGGCAATAACATCACCAAAGACATCACACACGGTCTGCATCTCCCCTTCAGGAAAGCCGAAGAGATCAAGCGTGACCACGGGCACTGCCTGACCAGAGAGATTTTGCCGGACGAATCATTCCCTGTGATCAGTTTTGGAGAAGAACAGCCTTTCAGTGTAAATCGTAGAGATCTGGCAATTAGTGTAGAGGCAAGAGTCGAAGAGATCTTCCAGCATCTATTGTTAGAGATCAAACGCTCCGGGTACGATGGCCTGCTCCCTGCTGGAGTAGTACTGACCGGAGGTGTAAGCCTTTTGCCAGGCATAGCAGAATTAGCTCAGGAAGTATTAGGATTGCCGGTTCGTTTAGGAGAACCACAGCTTAAAAGTGAGGTTGTTAAGGACCTCAACTCACCATTGTTTTCAACCAGTGTAGGTTTACTCTACTGGATGGTGCAAATGAATGAATATCATCCAAGGATGGCCCACGCTGTAAAAAGAACAGCCAATCAGGCTGAAAGAATTTGGTCCAAAATAAATTCTGCGATAAAAAGATTTTTACCCTAAAATTGGTAAGATATATTGCAAAATTTGTGGCGAGAAACAATTTCTTATGATAATCTGATAAGAAGATGAACGGAGGAACAAGAATGAACATAACAAATAATGCTGAATCATTCGCCAGAATCAAGGTGATTGGTGTTGGCGGTGGAGGCTCTAACGCCGTTGACAGAATGATAGAAGAGGGTCTTGGGAGTATTGAGTTCATATCGGTGAACACAGATATCCAGGCACTCTCTGCTTCTAAAGCAGGCACAAAGGTCCCAATTGGAGAAAAACTGACCCGTGGTTTGGGTGCCGGCGGAAATCCTGAGAACGGCCGTAAGGCTGCTGAGGAATCTGCTGAATCACTATATGAAGCACTCAAAGGTGCTGATATGGTATTTGTGACCGCTGGCATTGGTGGCGGAACAGGTACCGGCGCAGCTCCGATAGTTGCCCAGATCTCTCGCGAGATCGGCGCATTGACTATCGGTGTTGTCACCCGTCCATTCTCATTCGAGGGCACGCACAGAATGAGAGTTGCTGAGTCAGGAATTTCAAAATTAAAAGAACAGGTCGACACATTGATCGCTATTCCAAACGATCGCCTGCTCGACCTTGTAGATAAACGCGTATCGCTCAAAGATGCCTTCTGCGCAGCAGATGATGTTCTGCGCCAGGGTATTCAAGGTATCTCCGAGTTGATCACTGTCCCAGGTATGATCAACCTGGACTTTGCAGATGTTCGCGCGATCATGTCAGAAGGCGGCGCAGCCCTCATGGCTGTTGGTGAAGCTTCAGGTGAAGACCGTGCCAAGTATGCTGCCCAGCAGGCAATTGCCTCCGATCTGCTCGACATCACCATCGATGGTGCCCGTGGCATCCTCTTTAATGTGACCGGCGGCGCAGATCTCTCACTCTTTGAGGTCAATCAGGCTGCTGAAATCATCAAAGAAACCGCACACCCGGATGTCAACCTCATCTTTGGTGCAGTGGTGGACCCGGCAATGGGAGACTCGATCCGCATTACAGTGATCGCCACCGGATTCAATAAGACCGGCATCCCTCAGTTGAGATTACGCCAGAATCCTCCAAGGCAAAATACCCCAAAACAAAGCACCGTTCATAAAAATGTCCCCCTTGAAGAACAACCAGTGGAAGTGCCAATCTATAATCCTGATGATCTGGATATTCCAACATTCATCAGGAAAAGGATAAGTAAATAATTCTAAGAATTTGATTCTCCTATAGGTTCATTTTCTTCGACGCGAACCGCTCTGATTCCTCCGTCAGAGCGGTTTGATTTTAACTGGAATCTTAATAAATTAAGTTAATCGAACAGATCACTTGCCCCATAGAATCGGCTATGATAAAATGTTCAAATAGCCCAAGATGTACTTTATCAACATAGATATCCCCCCACATATAGGGATATTTTTTTCAAAAACACAAGGTGTTTATGCGCTGTCCACATTGCCATGACATTAGTATAGGTTCGAAGGTAATTGACACCACCCACGATACACGGGGGGGGATTAGAAGGCGGCGCGAATGCAAAATGTGCAAGCAGCGCTTCAGCACATACGAAACACCGATCCTGGCTTCTCCATTAGTAATTAAGGAAGATGGCACCAGAGAAGACTTCAGCCGCGATAAATTATTACACGGTCTCAGGCTGGCCTGCGTTAAACGCCCCGTATCAGCAGCTGACATAGACCGTCTTGCTGGGGAGATCGAATCAAAATTACAAAGTATAGGAAAGAGGGAAGTTCCATCCCGTGTTGTTGGCGACATGGTAATTGAAGGGTTAAAAGAAATTGATCAGATTGCATATATCAGATTTGCGCTTGTTTATCTGGGATTAGACGATTTAGATGCAATCCGTAATGAACTAGACCGATTAATGGAAAACTAATCCAAAATATTTTCGAAGGGTATCATGAGATTCTCAACAATGCCCAGAAATAAGATTCACAGTAGTTTATGGAGGATGTGTGGTTACCAATACAATTTCATCAAAAACAGGATTATTACCAACGATTGAAGTCCCTGAGAATTTACCTAAGGTTTCTCTTGGAGAAAATTCAATCAAGGTTTTCACAAACAGATATGTCCGCAAAGATTACCAGGGCAACCCTGTTGAAAAGCCTGAAGACACATTCTGGCGTGTTGCATATCATATCGCCATGGCTGAAGAAGCCTTTGGTAATGACCCCTACGAAATAGCAATCGATTATTATAAATTATTGAGCAGCAAACGCTTCTTCCCCAACTCCCCCACATTCACTGGTGCAGGTACACCCCTTGGTCAGTTAGCAGCTTGCTTTGTCCTTCCTATCTATGATGATATGGGAAAAACTGGTGCAGGAATTTTTGAGACTCTCAGAAACGCAGCCTTGGTACAGCAAACAGGCGGCGGAAATGGATTTTCTTTCTCCAAACTTCGCCCATACAATTCACCAGTAAAAGCTTCCTCAGGGAAAGCTACCGGCCCCGTTGGATTCCTGCATGTATACGATCAGGCTTTTGGTGAGATCGCTCAGGGTGGAACCCGGCGCGGCGCGAACATGGCAGTCCTCAGAGTTGATCATCCAGATATCGTCGACTTCATCAACTGTAAGACAGATGAAAACGCTATCAATAACTTTAATATTTCGGTTGGCATCACTGATAAATTTATGGAAGCTG
>JAUWSD010000197.1 GCA_030610225.1 Chloroflexota bacterium | reverse complement strand
TTGCTAACATTAAGAAATCAACATGAAAACAATAAGAATATTATTTTACATTATCCTGAATATATTAATTTCAGCAGGTGCTGTCTGGCTGGTGTTTTCATATTTAAATACTGGGAGTACAAGCCAGATCGATCAAGTAGAGACTGGAGAAGGATTTGTTGATGAGGTGGCTGCCGCTACTGTAATACCGGATAAGCTGATAATTGATAGTGTTGTGTCTGCCGGGAATATTGAGTATGAGAGAGTGGTGATCAATCATATTGGTGGTGAAAATATTTCTCTCTCAGGCTGGAAATTGATGGATTCTGATGGGAACGAATATGTATTTCCGCCGATTGAGCTTTTCTCTGGAAGTTCGTTGGTTGTAAACAGCAGGGATGGGAAAGACACCGTGACAGAATTATATTGGGCGATGGTAGAGCCTGTTTGGGAAGCAGGAGAAACAGTATATCTGACTGATCCTGGCGGATACCCTCAGGCAATGTACATTATTCCATAAACAATGTTACATTATTCCATAGCAGGTTAGTAGATGGCAGGAAAAGATGGATCGGTCGATGCGATCATAAAGCAGGCAATGAAAGAGGGGACATTTGATAATCTGGAAGGCAAAGGAAAACCTTTAAATTTATTTGATAGCCCTTATGTGGATGAAGGCTGGCGGATGGCATATGACATGCTTTCAAGCCAGGGTTTGACATTACCGTGGATTGATAAAAGAAACACGATCGAAGGAGAATATTTAAAAGCAATTGAGAAGCTGGCTGGAACTATGAAATGGTACCTTGAGAAGAATGAAGCGGGGGAAGATCTGGTGCTGGCTGAGGAAGAGTGGGGAAAGGCCAAGCTCAGGTTCATTGGGACTTCAAAAGAATTAAACGAGGTCATCGATAGTTATAATCTTGAGATCCCAACCCCCAGATTTTATAGAAAACGGATCAACCCTGAAACAGAAATAGCTGCACTGGAAAAATAGAAATCAGCAATCTATGACCTCTTTATTCTGCAATGGTAAAATATAAAAATATATCCACTTGTGAAAGAAGTCTATGACTCAAGCTCTATATCTCAAATACCGACCATTAAGCTGGGATGATGTTGTTGGACAAAGCCATATCGTCCAGCCCATCCGAAATTCTGTAGCCGCAGGGCGGATGAGCCATGCTTACCTGTTTGCAGGACCGCGCGGTACTGGAAAGACCTCTATCGCCCGGATTTTGGCCAAGGCGGTAAACTGCTTAAATGAGAGCCAAAGTGAACGACCCTGCAATCAGTGTGAGAATTGCCTCGCAGTAAACAGGGGCAGCTTTTTGGACCTGATAGAAATAGATGCGGCTTCTAACACCAGCGTTGAGGATGTACGCAGCTTGAGGGAGAAGATCAATTTTTCTCCAAATTCAGGAAAATATAAAGTCTATATCATTGACGAAGTTCACATGCTCTCAACTGCTGCTTTCAACGCACTGCTGAAAACTTTGGAAGAACCGCCAGCACATGCGATCTTTGTTTTGGCTACGACAGAAGTTCATAAAATCCCTGCTACTGTTATGTCGCGCTGCCAGCGCCACGAGTTCCGCAGGATACCGGTAAATGAAATCGTAGAACAATTGAAAAATATATCCGCCGGTGAAGGAATTGAAGCAGACGAAGATGTCTATCAGGTGATCGCGAGACAGGCAGTTGGCGGGATGCGTGACGGAATTTCTCTTTTAGATCAGCTCTCCGCGATTGGTGGAAAAATCAGCCTTGAAAACGCTGAGAATGTACTGGGAACAGCAACCAGCGAAGCAGTACTTGAGCTTGTATCTGCCTTGATAGATAAGGATGCCGCTCATGGATTGACAATCATTCAGAATACTCTTGACGGGGGCAGCGACCCACGGCAATTTGCCAGACAGATAATTGAGTATCTGCGGGGCGTGATGATCGTATCGAGCGGGAATGCGGCCCAGGTTGACGCAACAGCAGAAACAAAAATAAAGATGGCTGAGCATGCACAGGCATTCAGCAGCAAACGACTGGTTGAGGTGATTCGTATATTTAATGAAGCAGCAGGGAACATACGAGGGAATTGGCAGCCCAGCCTGCCCCTTGAACTGGCTTTTGTTGAAAGTATCAGCGATCAGGAAAGCAGTCCGGTTACAAACCCGCCCCCTCAAGTAAAAAGACCAGCTCCAGTTGAAACAAAACGCTCAAACCCTCCAGTAGAGAAGGCGAAGGCTAAACCAACTTCAGCTTCTCCAAAACTGGATAAAGATAAGTGGGAGCAAATCCTGGAGATCGTGAAAAAAGAAAGCGTGATCACGAATGGTTTGTTGAATTCATGCCGAACCCGGGAATTTCATAATAGGGTGCTGACACTTGGGTATTCAAGTGATGTGCTTAGAGACAGGATGGTCGAAGAATGCCATCATGCTTTAGTTGAAAAAGCGGTGGAGAAAGTATATGGCTCAGGTGTGAGGGTTGAGTGTGTTGTTAACGCAGGAGGACGCACACAGCTTCCACCAGAGATGGACAGCACAGGTATGATTGCAACAGGATTGCGACTGGGCGGTGAGGTCGTTGATATCAACCATTTATCAAAAGATGTAGATTAATTTGGAGTGAATGCGGATGTTCATCCCCGGACCAGTACAGAGATTGATTGATGCTTTTTCCAGGCTGC
>JAUWSD010000172.1 GCA_030610225.1 Chloroflexota bacterium | reverse complement strand
TACGATGTCTATACTTCCAATAATTGCCACCAGGTCAGCCACATAATGATCGTCTGAAATCCAGCTCAATATCTGTAAATTGCTGAATGATGGAGTACGCCAGTGGATCCTGTACGGTTTTGTTCCCCCGTCGCTCTCAAGATAGACCCCCAACTCTCCTCGCGGCGATTCGACCACTGAGTAAACCGACCCCTTTGGAATACTGATCCCTTCAGTCCAATATTTAAAATGATGGATCAAGGCTTCCATACTTGTCCCGATCTTGGAACGTTTTGGAGGTATGTATTTCCCATCATCAGCTATTACTGGGCCTTCTTCCAATCTGTCCAGTCCCTGCTGGATGATCTTCAGAGATTCGCGCATTTCCTGTACCCTGACCTCATATCGGGCAAATACATCCCCTTCTTTAGCTATCGGTACATCAAATTCATAATTCTCATAACCTGTGTACGGTATTGCCCTGCGGATATCATAATCAACACCCGAAGCCCTCATGTTCGGTCCCGTCAATCCCCAGGCTAAAGCCTGCTCGCTACTAGCTATCCCAATCCCCTTTGTCCTGTCCAACCAGATTGGATTTGTGGTCAAAAGTGCTTCGTATTGATCGATCCTCTTTGGCATGATCGCAATAAAATCTTTGACCGCCTGCTCAAACTCATCCGGCACGTCACGCAATAATCCGCCTGGGCGCAAATATGTGCCCATCATCCTCTGCCCTGATACCAGCTCAAGGATGTCAAGGATGATCTCCCTCTCACGGAAACAATACAGGAACACTGTCATTGCTCCAATATCAAGACCGGTTGTAGCCAGCCAGATCAAATGTGAAGCGATCCTTTGCAGCTCCGTCAGGATCACACGGATAACCTGTGCTCTCTCTGGAACCACCAGACCTGTTAATTTTTCAAGCGTCAGAACATATGCGAGGTTATTTCCAACCGTATTCAAATAATCAAGACGGTCTGTCATCACGGCTGCCTGTATATACCGCTTATTCTCCATGCTCTTTTCAATACCTGTATGCAGGAAGCCAATATCCGGGATGCAGTTTACGACGATCTCACCATCAAGCTCCAATAGCAGCCTGAGCACTCCGTGAGTGCTGGGATGTTGTGGCCCCATGTTCAAAAGCACCGTTTCACCCTCGATAGCCCTGTCGGATATCAGGTGTTTAATCTCATCTAAAGATACTTTTATCTCTTCTATCTGCGGCATAATAATTATTCCGTCGGTCCTGGTTTGCGTTTTTGGATCTCATCAATATTAAAATCAAATTGAACTTCTTCATATCCCAGCGGGTAATCTTTTCGGAGCGGGTGACCTTCCCAATCATATGGCATCAATATTCTACGCAGGTCCGGGTGTCCCTCAAACTTTATCCCGAACATATCCCAGATCTCACGCTCGAACCAATTCGCATTTGGATATATCGGCTCTACAGAATCAACCACCAGCTCATCTTCGTTCACAGGCACACGAACCTCTACCCTCAGATTATATTTATAAGAATTAAATTGATATACAACATGGAAGCGCGGCTTATTTTCTGGATAATAGTCAACCGCAGTTATGTCAGATATCTGCTCAAAATGATAAGTATCTCTCAGAGATTTGCTAAGCTCAACTATCCTGTCAGCCTTCACAAGCAAACTGGTCTGACCAAAACTTTCGGTCACCTTTGCTTTAAATTCTTTCTTCAATTCCTTAACTATTGATTTCAATTCAACTCTATCTGCGCTCATAGGACTAAGACCAATCCTTGAATTTTTCTTTCTGAACTTTTTCATGCAGGGTCATTACTCCATGGATCAGAGCTTCTGGTCGTGGAGGGCAGCCCGATATATAAACATCCACCGGTACGATCTCATCCACTCCCTGCACTATTGCATAATTATTGAATATACCGCCTGTTGATGCGCAGTCTCCCATCGCAATAACCCATTTTGGATACGGCATCTGGTCATACAATCTTCGCAGCACCGGTGCCATCTTGCGGGTAACCCTGCCTGCAACGATCATCAGATCGGACTGCCTTGGGCTGGGCCGCATCAATTCCATCCCAAACCTGCTCATATCATAATCAGCAGATTGAGCAGCCATCATCTCAATCGCGCAACAAGCCAAGCCGAATAACATCGGCCACATTGCCCTTGTCCTGCTCCAATTAACCATATCCTCTAATTTGGCTGTCACGATCCCCGATTCGCCCAATTTTTGTTCTAATCCCATTCCAGTGCTCCCTTTTTCCAGGCATACACATATCCAACCAGCAGGATCACCAGGAATATGATCATCTCCAGCAGCATAAATCCCCCCAAGCCCTCTCCCACAAAATCTTTGAAGATCACCGCCCATGGCAGCAGGAATATCACTTCGATATCAAATAATATAAAAAGAACTGCAACAATGTAGAATCTGATCGGCATTTGGCGGGTGCCTGGGCCAATAGGTTTCATCCCTGACTCATAAGGGGCAGCTTTAGTATCGCTGGGGCGTTTTGGACCGAATAGATATCCTAAGCCAATGGCAATAATTCCTATCAATGTTGTAACAATTATTAATATAGCAATGGGCCAATAATCTACCAACATGCTTCACCTGTTTTTTCTAATAATGACTGAAATATATCTATTAAAACCAATAGAATATTAGTTAGTTTATCACGCCAATATTCTTGTGTCAATTTTCACACACATAGCTAATATTACGGGATAAACTGCCCTTTTATATAAAATATGAGAACAAGTTCTCATATTTTATTAAACGGAACTCTGTTCCATCATAATCAGAAAGAATATCATCAGATCTTATGCTTTTTTCCAGTCCTGACTGACTTATTTACAGCAAAACTGGCTCTCATCACTCCAAAGATATGATCGTATGGAATAAGAGCATCACCACCATCGCCGATCAGCTTCGCAAACTCATCCCAAATCGCCTTATGGCCTTTATCCTGCTTGAATCTGGACCGGATCTTCTTCTTGCTTCCCCCACTAACTAATTCCAGGTCCCTGAAATCCTTCAAAATCGCAGCTTTTCCAGCACAAAATACTTCCACCCGCTCTTTTGGCAGGGACTTATCACCATTAGCAACATACACCACTGTCCCGATCGAGCCATCCGGGAAATCGAAGTTCATTATCAGGTTATCCTGATTGTATTTTCCGCCATCACCCATCACATTTGCCTGTACGCTGCTGGGAACTTCCCCAACCAGCCATGTAAGGAAATCAATGAAATGGCAGCCTTCACCGATCACCCTGCCGCCGCCAACTTCAGCATCATGCAGCCAATGT
>JAUWSD010000108.1 GCA_030610225.1 Chloroflexota bacterium | reverse complement strand
TTTCAGCAGACAACCAGGCTGACCTGACCACATTCATCAACAGCTTGGCCTCAGGTGAAGTTGAGCTTTGGGCTGGGCCATTGAACTTGCAGGATGGCACGGAATTCGTGGCTGCTGGTGAAACAGCGACATATGAAGAGATCTGGTATCTACCTCAGCTTCTTGAAGGCATGGTAGGCCCCAGCGAGTAAATAACGCTAAACAAATAAAGGAGCAGCTTTTAGCTGCTCCTTTTACAATAAGCAATAGATCAAAATTTTCATTATTGATTTTTAAATATACAATTATTTATAGATGCACCCCCCAAGCTTCAAATAATAAAGCCCTCTATTTTAAAGGAACAGAATGAGAGTTGAAATAAAAGAGATCAAGAAATACTTTGGGGATGTCCGGGCAAATGATGGGATTAATTTCCAGCTTGAAAGTGGAAATATATACGGGATACTGGGTGAGAATGGCGCTGGAAAAAGCACCTTGATGAAGATCCTCTCCGGATACCAAAGCCAGGACAGCGGGGATATCCTGCTGGATGACAAAGCAATCCTCTTCGATTCGCCCGCAGCAGGATTATTCGCAGGCATCGGGATGCTCTATCAGGACCCCCTTGATTTTCCACCATTCAATATCCTCGAGAATTATTTGCTTGGAAAATCTAAAAACATAAATTTAAACTTCAGCTCAGCCGCGAAACAAGTATCAGCCCTCGCAGACCAGTATGGCTTCGAAGTTGATATCAAGGCTGAGATAAACACCCTATCACTGGGAGAACGCCAGCAGTTGGAGCTGGTCAGATTATTAGCTGAAGGCGCCCAACTATTGATCCTCGATGAACCTACCACCGGGATCAGTGCTGAACAGAAAGAACAATTATTCACATCAATGCGCCGAATGGCATACGACGAGAAAAAGATCATCGTCCTGGTATCTCATAAGCTGGACGAGATACAGGAGCTATGTGACCACGCTTTTGTGCTTAGAAAAGGAAAACTGGTTGGCCAATCTGAAGTCCCATGCCCAAATGAAAGACTGGTGGAAATGATGTTTGGCAGTCTCCCCACCAGACGTGAAAGGCACCCCTCTGTACATGATGAAGTCATGCTGGAGATCAAAGACCTGAAGGTGGCAACATACAGGATCCAGATCGATGGGATTTCCTTCACTGTCAACAAAGGTGAAGTGCTGGGGTTAGCCGGGTTGGAAGGCAGCGGACAGGGCTTATTACTTAGAGCATGCGCTGGCCTTGAAGAGATCGACGGCGGTGAGATCATCGTAGACGGAGAGATCATCAATGATCAGGAATACCATCAGCGTCGCGAAAATGATGTTGCTTTCATGGGCTCAGGCAGGCTGGAAGAAGGCCTGATCACAGGCATGACATTGACCGAGCACATGGTTCTGGCTGCAGAGGAACATGATTTTGTGATCAATTGGAAACAGGCTGAGGTTGAAACTAAGTCAAAAATTAATACATATCAGGTTATTGGGCAGTCAAGTTCGACTGCCGATCAACTCTCTGGAGGGAACCAGCAGCGCTTTATGTTCTCGATGCTCAGGACGCCGCTAAAATTGATCCTGCTGGAAAACCCCACCAGGGGGCTTGATGTAAGATCTACAAATTGGATCTGGGAACAATTATATGAAAGGCGCAGTGATGGCACTGCGATAGTATTCCTGAGCGCAGACCTTGATGAGGTCGTTGACCGCAGTGATCGTATTGCAGTCTTCTCTGGTGGAAAGATGTCCAGAATAGTGAATGCAAATGAAACCAATGTAGATGAACTCGGTCATTTGATCGGAGGCCAGGAATGAAAGAGAAACTAAAGAAATTCTATATCCTGATCCCTGTCCTTGGAGCGCTTCTCTTTATTTCGATCCTATTAATAATTTTCGGGACGAGCCCGATCGAGGCATTTTCCGCGATATTAAACGGGGCCTTCGGTTCCCAACAGAAATTCCTGAACACATCCGCATTTTGGGTGCCTCTACTGTTGGCATCAACAGGGCTGCTGGTCACTTTCTCCGCAGGATTATGGAATATTGGAATTGAAGGTCAGATCGTGATGGGAGCATTAGCTGCCAGCGCAGTCGCGTTGAACGTTGAAGCATCAAAACCTGTAATGCTGACTCTGGAGATATTAGCAGCCATGGGAGCAGGTGGACTCTGGGCGGGTTTCACTGCCTTATTAAAAACTAAAGGAAAAGTAAATGAGATATTTGGCGGATTGGCATTAACCAATCTGTCTATCATCCTCACAAATTATATGATCTCTGGCCCCTGGCAGCCGCCTGAGGGAGGAACCTTCAGAGGAACCGCACCTTTTGCCAGCGAAGCCCTCTTCCCCCTTTTGGCAAGTTCAAAATTCAGCCCTCTAGCCCTGATCTTATCCATTTCAGCTTTGGCATTGGTCGGCTTCATCCTCAGCAACACCTACTTTGGGCTGAAGTTAAAATCTCTTGGCAAGAACCACTACTCAGCATTCCTGTTGGGAGTTTCAAGTGATAAGGAAGTATTTCTTTCCATGGCATTCTGCGGAGCGCTGGCTGGCTTGGGCGGTGCTGTAAGGGTCCTGAGCTGGTTTGACAGCCTGAGGCAAAGCATATCAGGAGGGATCGGCTACCTCGCCCTGCTGGTGGTTATGCTGGCTGCGTACCGGGTCATCCTGGTACCTTTCATCGCCTTCTTTTTCTCATCGATCCTGACAGGCAGCATTTCACTGCAACTGAAAACACAATTACATTCATCCCTGGGTGGGATCCTGACTGGAGTGATGGTTTTATTCGTTATCCTCTTCGGTGATAGAAAGAAGATATTCAAAAAGAAAATGGACCAGAACAATGAATAATAGTGAACTGATAGCCGTACTGGCATCCATCTTATTGCAGGCATCTCCTCTCATGATCGCAGTCATGGGCGAAACAATCTCCGAACGTGCCGGGATGATCAACCTTTCATTGGACGGCACAATGCTGCTCTCAGCAATGGCTGGCTTCATCGCAGCATATGAAACCGGCAATGTGTGGCTTGGCTTTTTAGCAGCTATGATCGTCGGCGCTTTCTTTGCGCTGATCATTGCCTTTGGAACCATCAACCTCAAACAAAGCCAGGTTGCGATAGGTTTTGTGCTGACAATTCTGGGAGACGACCTCTCCGCATTCCTAGGTCAGAACTATACCCGCCTTCCTGGCCCAACTTTAGGCAGGTACAGCGTTCCTATACTCAGAGATATTCCAATTCTTGGAGACCTGCTCTTCAACCAGAATGTGGTTTTCTACATTGCGGTCTTACTGACCATTTTTGTCTGGTGGTTCCTGAACAAAACCCAACCCGGTTTACAGCTCCGCAGCGTTGGAGAAAGACCAGAAGCCGCATTTGCGCGTGGAGTTAATGTGAATCTGATTAGATATGCATATTCCATCGCAGGTGGAGCATTAGTTGGTTTTGCTGGAGCAGCATATTCTTTAGCGATCAAGATCGGTTGGAGCGAAGGCCATACCAGGGGAATTGGATGGATTGCTCTTGCGATCGTAATCTTTGGAGGTTGGGCTCCTATCCGGGGTGCATTTGGAGCGATCTTATTTGGCGCCACAAAAACTTTAGCTACTGTCCTGCAGAGCAAGTTCCCTGAAGTATCTGTTGTAGCCTTCAATGCCATCCCCTGGATACTGATGATCTTTGTTCTGCTTTTAGTCAGTAATGAATGGGTTGAGGATATGATCCTTAAGCTGCCAAAACGTTTTCACCGCCCTCTTCGAAAATTCCTGAGAGTCTCTCCACCCTTAGCGCTTGGTGAAGAATTTGAGAAAAAATGATCAAATAAAAAGATCTCCTACAATAGGAGATCTTTTTGATTAAAAATAAAGACCACTCTTCGGAAGTCTGGCAGCCTTAGTTATTTTCACAACTTTAGGCCCATGACTTTGCGCCGCCAGCTTTCACTGGGTTTACCTTTATCGACAGTCTGGCTATCTCGAAGAGTTGGCATCTTCAAGACCCACGACTTTGCGCCCCCGGCTTTCGCCGGGTTAACCTTTTCGGTTGCTCTTATACCTTAGCAAGTCCTTAGCACCGCTTTAGGTAGTAGCTTGCTTCCCAGGCTTTCACCGGGTTCACCTTTTCGGAGTGGTATTAATATTAAACCAGATAAATTATATCCTTGTCAAGTTTATTCAAAATCGTAATTTTCTGACCTCATTTACATTTAATATTAAACATTATCCTCAACTGTCATTCTCGCTGCCATTATATTTCCATGCGGAGCGATCACATGCGCAACACAGCCTGTTCCTAATATAAATCTCTGTCCATCAGTCTGTTCGATCGCACGCTTTGCTTCCTCACGAACCTGCTCAGCAGTCCCAAGTGCAAGTGTATCCCATTGCCTGATGCCACCGCAAACTGCCCCGGAGAACAACTCTTTTCCCTTAGCCAAGTTTGGTTCCGTTTCAAGATCGTGCCAGTTGATCACTGACACGGGATAGTCTGCAGCTTCCTCAAACATCACATTATTTCCATGTAAATGCAGCATGTTCAGCCACAGGTCTGAAGCAGCGCCCAACACATCAAGGTCATATGCTTTGCAGAACTTCTTATATTCATCCAGCGATATAAGATCATTGCTTGCATGCTGAACAGCAAAGAATATCCCGTCAACGCCAATATCCTTTACTGCCTGGATATAAGCTTTGCTTGCCCTGCTGATCTTTTCCAAACCGATGTGCAATTTTTCAGGATAACTGCGCATATGCTTAAATATCTTCTCATCACCCACCAATTTCTTTGCATTTGAAAGCGGATTAAAGAATGTCATCACCATCGGAGTATCCGGTCCCAATTCCCTGCGGATGATCCTGAGCGCTTCCAGATATTCTCCCTGGTATCCCTGGCTTGTGTCCAGGTCCGGCAATTTCTCCCAGTCATCCGGGGAATCGATCACACGGTTGGTATATGTGCGGGTGCCTTCCATGTTTCCCTGCCAGCGATCTTTCAAACCCCAATCATAGAGAAAATAACCAGAGGAAGGAGTAACTTTGACCAGATCAAAATCATACTGAGCCTGAAATGCCAGGTGAGCGTTGGCCATAGTTTCAGCTTTCATATCGTCAACCGGAAAATGCCGCCATAATGCAACTGGCGGTCTATCAACATCATCTCCGGCAATACATGCTTTCATCCTGTCAAT
>JAUWSD010000049.1 GCA_030610225.1 Chloroflexota bacterium | reverse complement strand
GATGAATTTCAATTCCGGTTAAGAATCTGATAAATTGAGAAAGTGATCTGGCAAGGAAATAAAATCTGTTCCTCCATAAATAATGTGAGATCCTATGCCCCCAAACAGCATGCAGACCTGAATAATTTATAAAGACCTCAAAATTACTCCTGGCAGCTGGATCCCGATCAAATACCGATCTGATATCATCCCGCATGCCAGAGAAAAAAAACCGTAAACCGGCAGTCTCATTTTCTTTCAGTTTATTTATTGCACTCATCTTCATATCCTCACCCATCAGTCAGAAACATGATCAAACAATGTGGTGCTGAGATATCTCTCGCCATATGACGGTATTATCACAACGATCAACTTGCCTTCATTTTCCATTTGATTTGCTGTATGAATCGCAGCCCAAACTGCAGCCCCAGCGGATATTCCCACCAGAAGGCCTTCTTCTTTAGCCATTCTTCTTGCAGTTTCAATTGCATCTTCATTCTCAACCCGGATGATTCTGTCATAGATCTTCACATTCAGCACCTCTGGAATAAATCCGGCCCCAATACCCTGGATCTTATGAGAACCTTTAATCCCGCCAGATAAAACAGCTGAGTCTACTGGCTCAACTGCGATAACTTCAATACTTTCATTCTTCTTCTTTAATGCCTCGCCGGCTCCTGTTATCGTTCCACCTGTACCTACTCCAGCAATGAATATATCAACCTTTCCGTCTGTATCTTTCCAGATCTCTTCTGCAGTCATTCTCCGATGAACCTCAGGGTTGGCCGGGTTCTGAAACTGCTGCGGTATAAAATATCTACTGTCTGAGGAAGCCAGCTCCTCGGCCTTTGCGATTGCCCCTTTCATTCCTTCTGATCCCGGGGTCAGTATTAGCTCTGCTCCATAAGCCTGCACAAGCAGCCTGCGCTCCCTGCTCAGTGTATCTGGCATCACGATCGCACATTTATACCCTCTTGCTGCACTGACCATCGCCAGAGCGATACCCGTATTACCGGAGGTTGGCTCAAGGATTATCGTATCTTCCTTGATCAAACCTGCCTCTTCAGCGGCATCGATCATTGCCAAACCGATCCTGTCTTTCACACTGTGACCCGGATTAGAATATTCCAGTTTAGCTGCGATAATAGCCTTTGCATCTGGGGCGATCCTGTTCAACCTTACTAAGGGAGTATTACCAACCAATTCGGTAACATCATTCTTTATATTCATTACTTTCCTTTTAAAAACAAAAATCAACTTGATAAAATATTGGTTAAATAAACAACACGCATGGAATCACGCGGGGTTTGAGATCTCCAATATTCTAAGTTGACCCTAGAATAAGCTTCGATTGACCTCCAATTACCCCGCTAAAGACACAAGCAATAATTCATTATTTTTCCTTTGAAAATCATTTATACCCTAGATGCAAATTACAGAGATATATTACTCAATTATCATATTTAATATGATTACCTCTCATTCAAGGGCATGCTATACTGAAATTATTGAATAAACAAAAAAGGAGAATTTGATGGTATTTAGGAGAAACCCTGTACAGAGCTTTATTAGAAATGTAATACGGCTGGTAATAATAATTCCATTGTGGCTGCTGATAGCATACCCGATCTTCAGGAATTTTTTTATGTCTGGCATTCCAAGTGCAAGAATAGGATGGGGGATATTTTGGACGATATTCATAATATGGGCAGCGAATATTGTCGCAAAGATGATTTACATTCTACCCCAGTGGGAACGGATGGTTTTACTGCGCCTTGGTAAATCTGTAGGGGCAAAAGGCCCCGGAATGTTCATCATCCCGCCATTCATCTACTCAGTTGCCCGGATACTGGATGTGCGTATCACAACCTATGAGGTGAAAGCGACCAAGACCCTTACAATGGACAATATTCCAATCGATGTCACTGCTGCTGTAGAGCTTGAAGTTGAAGATCCGGAAAGAGCAGCCATCGCTGTCAAGGATTACTGGAAAACAACAGAATGGGTATCAATGGAAGCGCTGAAAAGCACTATCGGTGGGAACAATCTCAGGCCGCTGCTCAGTGAAACTGAGAGGATCGCCACAGACTTAAAGCGTGAGATCGATACAGCTGCAAAAGATTTCGGGATCAATGTGCGTGCAGTCCGTATCACAGATGTTGGCACCCCTCCAACATTGATCGAGGAATTGGCAGTCATCGCCCGTGCAGAACGCTCCGCAAAAGCCAAATTGATCCAGGCTGACGCAGAGGTAGCTGTAGCGAAAGCCCTTGCAGAAGCGAGTGCCACGCTATCAGAGCAAGAAGATGGAATGAAGCTTAGACAAATTCAAGCCCTGCTGGACATCTCTAAAGAAGAGAGCTCAATGGTAATCGTTTATCCTGTAGATAGTTTTACTGGTAGCCAGATCGCATCCTCAGCTGCAGGAGTTCAAACAAAGATAAATAATAAATAAATTATTAGCGAACAAAAAAAGCCAATATCAGTGATATTGGCTTTTTGTTTTTTATTTTACTATTCTGCTATTTCGTTTTCATCTTTTCGTTTCTTTCCCTTACCAGCCAGAAGTGCCATTAATATTCCTAATCCATATAAAAGGATCAGGGGGATCAATACAATCGCCATATTGATAGGGTCAACTGTCGGGGTGATCATGGCTGCTGCAATCGACATAATTACAACCGCAACCCTCCAGTTCTTTATTAATACCTCAGCCTTTAAAATTCGCATCGCTGCCAGGATATATGCCAGAAGCGGAAACTCAAAACTGACACCGATCCAAAACATCAGCCCTGTCACAAACTTCATATACGACGAAGGAGTTGGCAATGTAGGAATGCCCATGAAATTTAAAAGCACTGGCATAGCAACAGGTACGACCAGGTAATAAGCAAAGACTAAACCACCCACAAAAAAAGCTGTGACAAGAGGAATTGATAATAGTCCGATGATCCTGGATTTCCTTGAAATACCTGGAGCTGCAAAGAGTATTAATTCAAATACTATATATGGCAAAGATATTGTGAAACCTGTCAGGAATGCTGTGCGCATCACAATTCCAATTGGTTCTGTTACCTCAATGGCCTGAAGCGCTGAGATGCCGCCAATTGGACTGGCGATCCAATTCATAATCTCATTTACATAGATAAAAGAAATCGCTGAACAAAGCAATACAGCAATTATTATCCTGAAGATATGTTTTCGTAGCTCGTTGAGATGATAAAGGATTCCAGATGGGTCATCTACAACAGATTGAACCACATCACCTAATGGGGAATCGTCTGGTTCTTCCGTAAAGAATTTCTTAATATTCAAATATATATTCTTGAAAAACCTGCCAATCTGCTTAAATATCCAAAAAATCAATCTAAATGGGGAAGTGATTATTCTCCAAAGTTTTTTAAAGAAATTTCGCATTCATTCCTACTTGCTCAAATATTGTTCTCTTCTCAAAATCGAGTAGTTTGGTTCACAATAAAATTACTAGGCAATTTTACCAACTATTTCTGGTTTCCTGAATTAGGAATTAATTGTATTCTATCCTACTCAAGCCAAAACAAGATATTAGATAAAAAAAGCCTTGCAGAAATTTCTGCAAGGCACCTGAAATTTAATTTTCTATTAATTTAACTCATCAAAAACTTTTAATATTTCCACAAAATACAGATTCATTATCTCCACTATGTTTGGGTCAAACAATTTCCCTTTGGAGTTATTCAACAGATCAAGAGCGTCAAAAGGTGATATCTTCTTTTTATAGCTTCGCTCTGAAGTAAGTGCATCAAAAGTATCTACAACACCTACGATCCTTCCGCTAAGTGGTATTTTTTCCTTGGTCAGACCGTTTGGATAGCCCGATCCATTCCATCTCTCATGGTGGCTGATCGCAATTTCTTGAGCGATCTCAAAATGTGGCGATGAGAATTCTCCAAGGAATTTATAGCCCAAATTCACATGAGTCTTTGAGGCTTTCCATTCTTCATCGGTTAACTCACCACTTTTAAAGTTGATTTCATCAGGTATAGCCGCTTTCCCAACATCATGCAGCTGGCTGGCTATCGAAATTTGCTTTATTGTATTTTCAGGAAGTCCCAATCCATCACAAATGATCTCACAATATCTTCTGACACGTTCAAGATGGATATTTACATTGGGATCCCGAAATTCTGCCAGGATTGCCAAATTCCGAATAAAAACATCTTCATATTCCTGAATATTTGTGGTCATTTTACGCTCCTGTCTCCCCTGTCTGGAAAATTTCCAATGGCAGTTCAATACCGCTTTCTGCCAGCTTTTCTAAAAGTTTTGGCCGGATACCAAGAGTTTCCAGTTTCCCCAGAACTTTGCCATTGACAATTTCCTTCAGGTTGAATTTGAATATGTCCTGCATCACGATCGTATCACCTTCCATCCCCTGAACTTCGGTGATCTGAACCACACGCCTGGAACCATCATTCATTCTATCGACATGTACTACTAACTCAATTGAGGCTGCAATTTGTTCTCTAATTGCCTTCAATGGAAGTTCCATGCCAGCCATCATAACCATCACTTCGATCCTGCGAAGAGCATCTCTAGGAGTATTTGCGTGAATTGTTGTCATTGAACCATCGTGACCTGTATTCATCGCCTGAAGCATATCCAGGGCTTCTCCAGATCGGCACTCACCAACAATTATTCGGTCAGGTCTCATACGTAGAGCATTGATCACCAGCTGCCTGATTGTAATTTCACCCTGCCCTTCAACATTTGGCGGCCTCTTCTCCAAGCGGATCACATGTTTCTGTTTTAATTGCAGCTCAGCAGTATCCTCGATCGTGATAATTCTTTCTGCTTCGGGGATAAAAACAGAGATCACATTTAATAAAGTTGTTTTTCCAGACCCAGTACCACCAGAAATAACAATATTCACCTTTGATTTCACGGTAGCTCTCAGGAATTCGACAGCTTCAGCTGTCAAGGTAACATTCGCGATCAGGTCCTGAGCGGTGAATGGTGTCTGGGAGAATTTCCTGATCGTCAAGATCGGGCCGTCCAATGATAGAGGTGGAATTGTTGCATTTACACGGTAACCATTGGGAAGGCGCGCATCCACCATCGGTGAACCCTCGTCCAGTCTTCTTCCCAGCGGAGCAACGATCCGATCGATAATTCGCATAATATGCCCGACATCCTTGAATACCGCATTTGCCTCTTCGATCTTCCCAAACTTTTCCACATACACCTGCGTCAAACCATTGACCATTATTTCTGTGATTGCCGGGTCATCCAACAAAGGCTCCAAGGGTCCATATCCGAGAATATCTGAAACCACCCATTCAAGCAGGAAATTTCTGACAGAGATCTTGTAGAATCGATTTTCTTCTTGAAGTACCTGATTAAAATAATTCTCGATCTGTGGTCTTATCTCTTCGATTGATGCCAGATCCTGATCACTATCAAAATCAGCAATGAGCTTTTCCTGGATCTTTTCTCTTATCCAGAAAGCATCCTGTGCAAGCTCTTCTGTTTGAACCAAAGAGCCAGTAGTGATCTTTCGAGTTTTATCCCCTTCAGCAATTTTATTTACTCCAGGCCGATTATTAAACAAGGTAATTCTCCTTTATGGTAAAGAAGGGACGATGATCCCCGTGCCCGTTTCAATTGGCAGCATTGAATAATTTAAATCATTAAATTCAAAAATGTAAGAAAATGTTGATGAATACTCTAAACATAATTTCGCCAGGCTGCTATCTTCCTCAAGCCAAACGAAGTCCTGATCAATAAATTCGGGTGGATCTTCTATTGCAGCGATAAAATATACATATGCGGTGTAATAATAATATGAATAAATACTATCATATGCGATTCTCAAATTAACCGCTAACTCCCCACCAAAATACTGAGACAATTCATAGAGCCCTGAATCATCAAAAGCATCTAGAAATTTCAATGAAGCTGCTTTGTGATCACCATACTTGGCCTGCATCCTGGCTAGATTTACTGACACCTCAAATATCCGCAACTCATTATTTTGATCATTTTTGGCAATTATCTCGGCAGATTTATAACTGTTGTTTGCGCTCACGTAATACTCAATCTCTTCATATAACTTACCCATAACTGTATAAGTCTCATATAGAAATACTTCAGCCAGTCCCCCAGCAAAACCTGGGTCACGCTCATATACCTGCCTGAAATTTTCCTCAGCCTCGACCCAGCTTCCATCAATAAAGTAAGAATAGCCGGTCATGAAGTCGTTGATCAATACATATTTATCGATCAGTTCTTGAGAATTAGGTTGCTGTTGTAGTGCTTTCGAATAATAATATTCAGCTGCCCTGATCGCATTGATGTTATCCGGAGACTCAACCAGTTTCTGCTCTCCTAAATTAACGAATTTAGCTACTAGAAGCTCTTGAATTCTCCTGTTGTCTTCAAAAGAATATTTAATTGTATTGTGTAAATAAAGCGTTCTTGCCTTGGACAACAAGCTTTCTGATTGTTCAATTACATCAATGTCCATTGTCTCTTCAGATAAATTCTCATTGATGACATTCATATAAGAATTATATAATTTTTGTTTTTCCTCCAATTTCTCGTTATTCTCAACATCAAGCAGATATTTCTCATAATTCTCTAGCGCTGCATCCCAATCACCAGTTTCATATGCCTCATCCGCCAATTCCAGGAAATTCCGCAGTTCGATCTCGCGTTCATATTGCGCAATTAAGATCTGGACATCTCTGAAATCAGGATTGACATTGTTGATCACCTTTAACTGTTCCAGTGCAGACTCGAAATCCAGCTGTTCGCCCATTGAAAGTGCATCCTCATACACTGACACCAGGTAAATACCGTCATTAGCCCGTTTTAGCAATCCCTGGTATTCCGGATCTTCAGAGACCATACTTTCTATTTCTTCAAGGACAACCAATGCATCGTTATACCTGCCAGACTCGATCAATACATCAGCTTTACCTAAATTTGATTCAATTAAATTATTGGTCTGCTCCAATTGCTCGCTAATCTCGAATTCACTGGTTTTATCGATCACTAATTGCTTGTATCTCTGAATTCCAAAGAACACTCCCCATATAACCAATGCAGCAGCTAATACCACCCCTGACCAGACCATGATCTGCTTTGAGGTTAAGCTGGTCTCCTTTTCTTTTGACACCCGGGAATGCATTGTCTTTAAATTAAGTCTATCCTTGATCTCTAACAGTTCGCTGTTACCCGGATATTCTCTAAGTAAGATATTTAACAAGGATTGTGATTTAGTAAAATTTCCCTTCTGAAAATTATTCTTCAGATCGGTGTAACGCTTATCTTGGTAAATATTTTTATTGGCATTCATAATTTTAAAATATGGTCATGAACAATTGGATTGACGGGCCAATAATTATTGCAAGTAATGCCGGAAGGATAAAGAAAGCTAAAGGGACGAGCATTTTTACTGGCAATCTCTGAGCTTTCTCCTGCACTCTCTGCTTCCTCAATATCCTCATTTGGTCCGCTTGTTGATGAATAGTATCTGCGATGCTAAAGCCCAATGTATCAGATTGAACTATCACAGATATGAATGAAGAAACATCCTGAATCTTTAGCCTGCTTGCCATATTTCTAAGTGCATTTGCGCGCGAGATCCCAATTTCCATCTCAGCGATAACTCTTCCGATCTCTTCTCCAAAAGGAGTGTTCATATATTGATTCACCCTTAATAATGATTGGTCAAAACCAAGTCCTGCAGCAACACAAACAGAAAGAAGGTCCAGGACATCAGGCAGTTCCTTCTGGAGAACCTCCTGCCTGTCCTTTACTTTAGACCGCAGCCAATAGCTTGGAATCAAGAAAGCCAGGATAAGAATTCCCGCTATTATTAGAATGCTCTGGAAAACAATCTGGCTGTTTGCATAAATGATCACAGAGATGAGAATTGCAGCTACAAAAACAAATAAGCGAAAAGATAAGAACTCAGGTGCTCTCATGGCAAATGGGTACCCGGCAACAGCTAATTGCCGGTTTGTTTCTGCTGTCAATTCAGCTGGTGTAAATTTTGAAAGGATCTTCCCCATCCATCCCATAAAAGCTCCGATGGTACGGGTATACAGGCTTTCATCGAATTCCTGGTCTCTTCGCAGCTTGATCTTCTGGGTTTGGGAAAGCACATAATTCTGAATTCT
>JAUWSD010000101.1 GCA_030610225.1 Chloroflexota bacterium | reverse complement strand
CAAACGCCTGCAGGAGCTGACCTCTGGTGCCGCCCAGCTAACCCCCTTCACCACTTACTACCCCCCCGATGCACTAAAAAAGAAAGCCCCTCCCGCATTCCGTGTCTTCCTGAATTTCATATATATTGCCGTTATTGCCGCCTCAGCTGTCTCTGTTTGGACGTTCATCCTGAAGCCAGCCCGTGAAGGTGACAGCGGCCAGCAGTCGCTAGCCCAGACCGAAATTGCTGCCACCGCACTCGTCCAAAGCGGTGAACTAACTCAGACTGCATTGACTCAGATTGAATCAACCCCCACACCCGCCCCCGCAGAAGACATAGAGGCGGTAACAACTGATACGGGTGCAGAAGTTGAAATAATCAAGGTGGAGAAAATAGCGGCTGACGCAGAAGCAACCCGTATCGCCGCAGAAGAAGAAGCCGCCAGGATTGCTGCGGAAGAGGAAGCTGCCAGAATTGCAGAAGAAGAGGCCGCCGAAGCTGCCGCTGCTGCCAACCAGGGCCCCGCACTGGACCAATTCATCAATCAGATCAAAAACGGGAATGCATCTCAGGTTCTGGGTATCTTCGTCGAAGGGAATATGGCCCTCACAGTCGTCCAGCAGCCCGGTGGAAACGCTGGCTATGTAAATGAATCCTTCGGCACCGCCACCTACTTTGCAATGGTCAAGCAGTACACCGGAAACGACGGCCTGCTGGCACATAATTACCTCTCTGGTGGAAATTTCTTCTCTCTCTGGGGTGGGCAATCTATCTACCTTATCTATGGAGACGGGCATTACCGCTCATTCTCCGTCAACAGCGTCAAGCAGTACCAGGCCACAGACCCCCTCAGCCCTTATAGTAATTTTATTGACCTGAATTCAGGCGCAACACTTGATTCAACCGCCCTGTTCTACGCAGTTTACGGCGGCTCACTGAGACTCACACTTCAGACCTGCATAAATCGTGATGGAGACCCATCATGGGGTCGTTATTTTGTGATCTCATCGGAGTATTAGTTATTATGTATGAAACAAAAGAGTGTATATTATTAATACGGGGCGTTAGCCATTATTTCATTTGTAATAAAGGAGGGCACGATGCTATCTAGACACTATTTTCACATTCTCAGGAATTCCTGGAAATTAATTCTGTCAGCAGTCATCATTGCTTGTATCATCTCGCTGACAATATCCTTCACTACCACCCCGCTGTTCAAAGCGGAGGCGAATTTCATCATTTACCCCAATGAAAATATCGCCAGCAGCAGGGATGTTGTCACCAGTCTTGATACGCTTGAAGGACAGGCAGTCATTTCCACCTACGGGGATATTCTAAACAGCTACCGGGTTTTCAACGATACTATCTCAGCCCTTGAGATCGACTCGGAAGAAGTGGAGGAATATACCGGCCAGGTCATTATCCAGGAAGACTCTAACATCCTCGGGTTCGCCATCATTGGCCCGGATCCCCAGATGGCTACTCTGCTTGTCAACAATATCGGTCAGAACGGGATCATCCTGATCAACAGTATCTACCAGATATTTGATATTGAATTCCTCGACCAGGCCCTTGAACCTTCTATGCCTATCAGCCCCAAACCCTGGCGAGGTGTTGTCATCGCAGCCGGGATCGGACTTCTGGCAGGTGTTTTGATCGCCATCTTCTCCAACCAGCTTCAGGCCCCGCTTGAAACCTTCAGAGATAGGCTCACCACTGACCAGGAATCGGGCGCCTACTCCCAAAAATATATCCATCGCGCCCTCGTCAGGGAGATCAACCTCCAGAAACCCGATCCGATCGCCTTTGGCATCATTCAGCTCACAGGCCTGGCGGATTATTGCGAGATCCTCCCCGAAGTGATCTCCAGGCAGCTCCTCAGTGAGATCACAGACATACTCAAAAAACAGCTGCGTGGAAATGACATCGTCGGGCGTTGGTCAACTAATCAATTCGCTCTCCTATTACCATCCACTCCAAAGATCGGCGCGGAGAGGACCATCGACCGCATCAGAGAAAAATTGACCTCCCCGATCAGGATAGAAAGTACCGAGGATATGATCTCGCTTACTCCCTTTGTAGGCATCACCACCAGTGAGCCGGGAGAAACGGATGACGAGGTCATCTCATGCGCCGCCAAAGCGCTTGAATTTGCCCTTGATAAGGATGTATCAAATCTACAGTATTCCAAATGTGAAAAAGAAGGAGGGTCTGAAAATGAATAAGAAACTGATACTCTCCATGTGCAGTTTGTTTATCATAGCGGTGCTTCTTTTTGCAGCAGCACCTGCATCCGCGCAGACAGATGAAGGAAGCCTCACCTTGAGCTTTGCAGACCTCGGTCTGGATGAATTCACCGTGCTTCAGGGACCATATCAGAGCCATAGTTTGCAGTTCCGTTTGCCGGCAGATTGGGATCTGGAAGATGGTGCCCAGTTTAAGCTGGACTTCACATCGTTTTTCAGCCTATATGTTTCCATTCAGGGCAATGAAGAAGTCCAAAAGGTTTTCGCAGGCGCCCTGACAGTTTACCTGAACGGTGAACACCTCGAATCCTATGTGGTTGAAAAGGAAGGAGATCATTCGCTTGAGATCGCCCTCCCAGCTGAATATCTCAAAACCCAGGACGGTTTGGTCAAACTGACATTTGAATGGGATTCAACCCACTCCTGCTACCAGAATATTTCCACATATGTCCTGCTGGGCAGTGATTCATCTATCACCATCCCCTACTCCCAGGGTACGATCTCAACCAGCCTGGCAGACTTCCCCCAACCTTTCTATGCCCCCTTGTCAATTTCGCCGAGTGATACCGCCATCGTGATCCCGACAGACGCAAACGCAGAAGAGATCTCAGCCGCAATGGCAGTCTCTGCTGGTCTGGGCCGCTACTCACACGGTGCCCTGGACGTTAAGGTCTACCACGAAGGCCAGCTCAGCGTTTCTGCGCTTGATGATTATCACCTCATATATGTCGGCGATCTGACCGGTTTTGATGCCCTGACAGGTACTGGTATCCAAACCCAATACGGAAATAAATTGGCCGAACATGAAATTGAAAATACGGATGGAGTGGTCGTCAGTAGCGTGTCCCCCCATAATCCGGCCCATCTGCTTGTGGCTGTCAGCGGTGCCACACCTGAGGCAGTCCTTAAAGCGGGTCAGGCATTTGGCAGCGGCCAATTGCTCCTTGATGAAGATCAAAACTTCTCAGTCGTCAAAGACTACCTTTCCGGTGCCATCGACACGGACACCCCCGAGCAGTTCACGCTGGCAATCCTGGGTCAGACCGATATTGTATTCTCAGATTTCGGCATCTCGGAGATCGATATCGAATTCTATTTCCCACAGGGCTCTTCAACCAGCTCCGGGGCATATATTGATGTGTATTTCAACCACTCACGCCTGCTGGATTACCTGCAGTCGAACATGTGGCTTGAGATCAACGGCACCTATATCAGCAGCATCCAGTTCAATGATAATAACGCCGATCTTTCACTGATCCGCTTCATAATCCCTCCAACCGCGGTGGTTGGCGGCAGAAATGTGCTCACTATCGGGGCTAACATCGCAGCCCGTAACATCTGCGCAGACCCTCGTTCAGGAGACATCTGGGTTCAGATCTTCGCAGACTCTTCCTTCACAATGCCGCGCATGGATCAGAGCATTGCCATCAAAGCATCTGCCCAAACCACTTTTCCGGAGATGTTCCTTCTTTCTGGCAACCTGAACGACACCCTCTTCGTCATCTCAAACGACAATTTTGCAGCTTGGAAAGCGGCCGTTGACATCTCATCATTTATTGGCTCTTATTCTCCCGGCAACAATTCCTTCCCCAGCGCTGTGTTTGTGAGAGATGTAAAGGATGAGGACCTCACTGACAAAAACATCATCCTGATCACCGACCTGGATGTCCTCAACTCCGGATCACCAGAAATGCTTTGGGATATCCTCCCAGTTGATTCCAGCGGCGAACTCTTCGCCCTGGTAGGTGGCAGAACAGTCTATGAACTTGATCAAACCCAGGATTATGGCCTGATCTCACTCTCCGAGCTGGAAGGTGGGAAAGTCGGACTGGGGATCGTCACAAAGGGTACCGGTGTGATCGGCTGGACTTCGGATGTGCTTCTGAATGCTCAGCTTCTGGCAAAACTTTCAACCGAAAAATTCGCCATCGTGCAGGGTCCCAACGCCTTTCTGATGGACGTTGAGACCATCTCCGAAGAAGCGCTGGTCGACAGCACAGTACCGGACGGTGATGATACCGAAGTGGTTGATGACAGCGAAGTTGACCAGGCCGTCACATTCGTAGAGGTCCAGAACAAGTTGATCATTACAGTTCTCGTCATTCTTGTGGTCCTCCTCCTGGTACTGATCTATTTCGGATACAAGGATATTATTCAGAACAGGTGGTTCTAGCTATTAACTAACATTAAAAAACCTCAACTTGGTTGAGGTTTTTTTGTTCTCGGATTCATTAAGCTCTTCGTAAACAGTTTTTCCGTTCTTATTCTTCTATGACAATGTCACAGCGGTTCAACCACTCATTACCAAAAGTGTCCAGAATTCCTGAAAAATAACTGTTAAATTCATCAATGGTCATATCTCCCATCATTACAGCCATGGCCGAATCCCCAGAACTATCAATCAGGTTGCTAATATCTCCATCAATTGAGATCGACCAAGTCGCAAATTGAATGCCAAATGCATCTAAACTTCCTATAGTAGTGTCAACATCTTCCCCACATATACATTCTGCGAAACTGAGCATTTTCTCATCTTCCATATATCCGATCGTATAGCCGGACCCAAGCCCCGGCGCAGCAGTGCCAAGATCTGCACAAACCACAAAAGGCTCCAGTGTCACTTCTTCCCCGGCTGCAAGGCTGACTTCCAAAGGTTGGACCAGCATCAATGGCTGATTATCGCTATCATCTGGCAAGAATATCAAACCGCATGGCAATAAGACCTGGATATCATCATTGCTTCTATTGATAAAATGAACGGCAAGGATTTCACCAACCGTTTCCTCGTCTGCTACAGCTTCAATTCCAGCAATTTCCAGGCTTCCGGAAATCAGTAGTTTGCCAAAATCTGTCTCTCCCAAAGATGATCCTGCAATAATTGAAGAGGAATTGCCCTCGTCATCATCCCCTTCTGATTCATTTGAATCTACTTCATCCACTACATTCTCTATTGAATTAGCAATTTCAGATCCATCTTCATCATTCCCCCCTGATCCAGAATTACCACATCCAACTACAAAAAACGCCACCAGCATAATAAACACCAATATTTTAATTTTGTTCATGTAATCCTCCGTAAGATTGCTTTTATAATGTTTTTTG
>JAUWSD010000130.1 GCA_030610225.1 Chloroflexota bacterium | reverse complement strand
GCATTTCATCAATAACTTCTTCCGAAAGCACAATCTCTTTTTCAAAAATCTCAATGGCTTTTTTAGGTTGTTCTAATACCCGGCAAGCTCGGCGCTCTGAAACATCTAAGGCATCGATGACCTGTTTGACCGCCTGCCGTCGCTTATCCGGGCTGACTATTTTTTTGAGAGGACTTCTTTGATGATCGCATTATCCAAAGACAGATCGGCTACAAGAGTTTTTAACCTGGCATTCTCTTTTTCTAGTTCCTTGAGCTTCTTCGCCTGGGTCATATTCAGTCCCCCATATTCTTTTCGCCAGCGATAGTAGGTTTGTTTGCTTATTTCCAGTATTCTGGCGATCTCTTCTGCTGTTTTCCCCTGGCTCAGTAGTACATCTGCCTCTCGTAATTTCCGAATGATCTGTTCAGTGGAATATCGTCTCTTTCTTGGCATTTTCTGCCTCCTTTGGCCTGATCCGTAACATTGTACTTGGATCAGGTTTTGGGGGGCAGGTCACTCAGATGATGTCGGAATAAATATGGCTGTCTTTAGAGGAATCGTGGGTGATGAGGATTTAATCGCATCAGACGAAGGTCAGCTTGAATTTGTATCTATGTTTGAATTAGACCATCTTCCACTGGTAGAAGACATCCCGATCCTGTTACCGAAGGTCATGTCACTACAAATAGGCAGTCAACCTCTGCATGCTCATTACACATATATTGATGGGGAATTGATAATTAAGTTCAATCAGGTAGATTAAGGATTTCTCTCATAGAAGACCAGTAATGTGCTGCCGTATTTGCGCTGGTCGAATTCTGTAAAGTTATTCAACTCAAGTTCTAAATATTCGTTTGGATCGATCTGCACCACGATCCAGCCATCATCTACCAATATTTCCTGGTTCTTATCCACTTCCTGCACTGCTTTTTCCCACATACCTTTATATTGCGGCGGGGCAATATATACATAGTCAAAATCAGTGTTATTCCGGCTGGCTGCAATAACATAAGCATCGAGTTGGGTGACTTTCGCATTTTCCTGCAGTTTTGTCGTCTCAAGATTTTGATTGATCGTGTTTACGGCAGATGAATGTTTGTCATTCAACTGCACAAAGGCTGCCCCCCTGCTCAATGCTTCGATCCCGACTGCTCCAGTTCCAGAAAAAAGGTCAAGGAATCGGCATCCTAATATATCCAATCCAATGATGTTGAATAATGCTTCTTTTACCCGGTCTGTGATCGGCCGCGTGATGTCACCAGGCACAGCCTTTAATCTTTTTCCCTTTGCTTTTCCAGAAATTACTCTGATCCTGCCTGCCATATTATTTCCCTGTTGAGAACTTCTTAATGATCTTATTGATCTCGTTCTCTTCTACATCCTGAGTTTCAATATATTTCTTTATGAATTCAGACCGTCGCAATCGTAATATCATCGGCGCGATAGTAAATACATCTTCTTTTGTCACTTTCAAGCGGTTGTGGATCGCAGCATATGCCTTGGCAGCTTCCAATAGTGTCAGTTCTGCCCTTAATGAGACGATCCCAAAATGCTTGATCATCTCGATGGCGGTTAATGCAACCTCTTCTGGAAGCTCCACATCCTCCAATATTTGCCTGGCAGATTCTATCTCATTTTGTGCTTTGATAGTTTCTTTTACCCACAGATCCACCACTTTCTTTGGGTGCTTGATATATGCCTGAGAGCGATTGTAAGCCTCTAATCTGTCATTTGGCTTATCCAGCCCCTGAACTGCAAGCCGCAGCCCAAAACGGTCCATAATTTGCGGTCTAAGGCCACCCTCTTCAGGGTTCATTGTCCCTATCAGGATGAACCGGGACCTATAAGCCGCAGACACAGGACCCCGTTTTACAGTGTAGCTCCCTTGTGCCGCTGCATCGAGGATCACATCAACTACCTGATCACTTAAAAGATTAACTTCATCAATGAATAATATGTTCTTATCAGCCTGAGAAAGTATTCCCCGCCTTAACCTCATCCGATTATGCATCTGTGATCGCTCATCTATGCTGCCCACTACATCATCAAGTTTTGCATTTAATGGCAATTCAATTAATTTCACTTTTCGCAGAGAAGATAAAGGTTCACCCTTTCCATATTTCTCAGCACAGTCCGGGCAGACAGCGTCCATACCCCCGATCTCAATATCTTCTTCTATGCATCCATAATAGCAATTGCTGGCTGAGACTGAAGGCAGCAGATCTATCAACCCTCTCACAGCGGTTGTCTTTCCTGTTCCGCGCGGGCCAACCAAAAGGACACCGCCTATGGTCGGATTTACCAATGAAAGCAGCAGCCCAAGCTTCATTTCTTTCTGCCCTACCAGTGCTAAAAATGGGAAAGGCCATAGTTCCGCTAACCCTGAATCACCTTCTTTACTTATATCCCCCAGATCCCGCCCGGTGATTTGATCCAGCAGGTCTTTTAATGACCTGATACTTGAACCTGTAACCTCTTCAGCATTCTGATTATTTGGTTTATTATTTTCATCCATACGCTTCACCGATCAGGAATTAACACTCTTCCTTTTCATCTTCAACCTGAATTCCTGCCTGGTCACTGCATCATTCATACGCTCTCTTTGTCCATCTGTTTCAGCGATCAAATCCGGCACCTTTACAGGATTTCCATCCTTATCCAATGCCACGTACACCAGGTATGCTTTATTTGTATGCCAGCGTTTCCCTTCGCGGACATTCTCAGCGTAGACATTAACTTCAGCTTCCATTGATGTGTTTCCGGCATAGCTTACTTCTGCTTCCAGAATGACGAGGTCACCAATTCGTATCGGATGTTGAAATGACATCTGGTCTATTGACACCGTCACAACTTTTTCCTGGGAATGGCGCATACAAGCTATCGCCCCAGCTTCATCTACTAGTTTCATGATCCAGCCACCATGCACATTTCCATGGGTATTTGCCATCTGGGGCATCATCAATTGGGAAATTGTGATCTTTGAAGCTGCTACGGTTTTTTGTGTTTTCTTCATATTGATCTCTTAGATTCTAACTCCTTCCAAAGAATTTAAAAGGTTCATCCTGTAAAACATCGACCTGTGAATTTGGCAGATCGGTCATCATCGGTGCAATTGCCGTTGCTCTTATGATCCTTACCCTTTGGGGTGCGGGGGGAGGAGTATGCTTTTTCTTCTTCCTATTACTGCTTACAGTACGCACGATTCTGGGATCATTTGTGATAGTGCCAATATATTCACCGAAAATAGAATAGACTGTTCTATCTTCAGTAACAAATGCGATCCACTCCCCATTTAGATCATAAATGTATGGATAGCCCAAGTAAGCTGAGCAGTCCCCTTGAGATGTATAGATCGGAACAAATATTGTCATTAATAAGTCCTTTAATCAATTATATTCAACAATTTTATAATTTATCAATTAATAATAATTATTCTGGTACATCATTGTAGGTCCAATAGCGATTAATGAAGAAATTCCAAAATAGAACAATTCCAACAACAATGATCAACGCTGTATTATCACCAAAGACGATCGGATCGATCTGATATTTGTCTGCCAGGTTACCGAAGAATTCATAAAGCGGTTCAATTATCATCAGCAAAACCCATGTACGGATAGCAAGACCGATCACATTCACAATAAAGAATTGGCCTATTTGTTTGCTGATCGGCTTTGAACGAGAATCAGGGTATGTCCAGAAACGATTGAACAGAAAATTGCTTATTACTGCCGCTGTGAAAGATATCGCGCTTGCTACCTCTGGTTTGATTTCAAACACAGACCTGCAAATATTAAAGATCCCAGCGTCCACGAAGAATCCGATCACTCCGACTGCTGAAAATTTTAGAAAGCGCGCCCTTTCATTTTTATCGGTAATGAAGTTCATGAATTCTTCAATCCCTTAATATAAAAATCAATCGTCTTTGTTAATCCATCAACCAGTGGAACTATAGGTTCCCAATTAAGCTTCTTCTTTGCCTTTGATATGTCAGGCTGCCTTCTTTGAGGATCATTTTCAGTTCTCAGGTCCTCAACAAATACCATTCCCGCTTGATTATCAGTCAGCTGATTTACCAATTCTGCTAACTCTAGAATACTCACCTCTGCTGGATTTCCGAGATTTACTGGTAAATGCTCACCTGATTCCAACAGCAGGATGATCCCGTCAATAAGATCATCCACATAACAAAATGACCTGGTCTGCTTTCCATCACCATAAATGGTCAATGGTTCACCATTCAATGCCTGTTTGATGAAATTAGGGATCGCCCGACCGTCGTCCAGCCGCATTCTCTCCCCATAGGTATTGAATATGCGTACTATGCTGGAATTTACTTTATGGAATCGGTGATATGCCATTGTCAATGCTTCAGCAAAGCGTTTGGCTTCATCATATACTGCCCGTTCACTTATAGGATCAACATTACCCCAATATGATTCTTTCTGTGGATGTTCAAGCGGGTCTCCGTAGACTTCGCTAGTAGAAGCCAG
>JAUWSD010000043.1 GCA_030610225.1 Chloroflexota bacterium | reverse complement strand
TTTGCATATTGTTCTTTTCAAATATCTCAATTATTTTTCCAGGTACAGCTAAGCACATAGAAAACTCCTATTTAATTTTGTGATATGCAGCAACAGCCTGACCAAGTGAAATACCACCATCGTTGGTTGGAATTTCGTTTTGGTTAAAAACGTTTATATCATGTTTACTTAATAAAGATAAGGTCAGTTTAGTTAATAAGCGATTTTGCCAAACACCACCTGATAGGGCAATTGATTTCGTTGATTCATTGGTTATAGCATGCGATGAAACCCACTGTGCAAGAGAGTCATGAAAAGCATATGAGATCAATGGTTTACTTTTTCCAAAACTTGGAAAATGAATGAAATTATTGACAAATTTCGTGTAGTCATATATATTACCATAATCCAAATATTTATTTTTTCCCCTAAATTCATCACAGAAGGCTAATTCTTCAAACTCAATTGCAGCTTGGCCTTCATAATTTACATGTCTACTAACACCTAAAATAGCTGAAATTCCATCAAATAACCTTCCTAAACTAGTAGTTTTTGGACAATTTACATCTGAATCGAGTTGTGAGAGAACAAATTCAACATCGGATTCAGGGATAGAATCCAGTATTTGAGCTATTTTTGAATTATCTACACCTGATTCTACTAAAAGAGAAACAGCAATTCGCCATGGTTCCCTGATCGCTTTTTCACCGCCGGGAAGGGAAAAAGGTCTTATGTGGCCTATTCTTTCATAATCTGAATACGACGCCAATAAAACTTCTCCTCCCCAGATATTTCCATCAGTTCCATATCCTGTTCCATCAAAACTAAAACCTAACACTTTTGAGTCTGAAGGGAGGTTGTTCTCAGCCATGCAAGACGCGATATGTGCATGGTGATGTTGAATTCCAACCAACTCAATATTCTCTGCAGATGCACGATCCTGTGCGTATCGTGTTGATAGATAATCGGGGTGAAGATCATGTGTAATTATTTCTGGTTTGATCCTGAAAAGCCTTTCATATTGTTCAATTGTTGATTCGAATGAAGATAAAGTCTCGTAATTTTCCAGATTTCCCAGGTGATGGCTCACAAATGCATATTTATCACGGGTTAAGCAGAATGTGTTCTTTAATTCTGGCCCGACTGCTAATATTGGGGGAAGATCCCATTGAAGGTTTATAGGATTTGGAGCGTATCCACGGCTTCTTCTGATAACTCTTATCGCCCTATTTTTACCTGTATTATATGGCTGAACAACCGAATCATCGCATCTGATATAAATATCGCGGTCGTTGATCAGAAAAGCATCTGCAATAGGACCTAGATGATCAAATGCAGCATCATTATCAATATCGATCGGTTCTTCGCTATAATTTCCACTCGTCATGACAATTGCAGAAGGAAAATCATCCTCTTCCTCCAACAACAAATAATGCAGGGGGGTGTAAGGAAGCATCACTCCAACAGTATTCTGACCAGGTGAGATTGATGATGCCAGCGTTGTGTCTTCTCTCTGATCCAGGATCACTATTGGGCGCTCACGGCTTGTTAAGTATTCTTCCTCTTCAATTCCCAATTTGCCATATTCTTTTACTTTATCAGCTGATAAGCTCATTACAGCAAAAGCTTTATCAATTCTATGTTTTCTTTCCCTCAAATTGCTGACTGCGATCTCATCAAAAGCATCACATGCCAGATGATATCCACCTATGCCTTTAACAGAAACGATCTTTCCACTCCTGATATATTCACGTGCTTGCTGGAGTGCATTTTCACCTTCGCTAACGATTTCTTTATCAATCACGAAGCTAACCTGTGGGCCGCATTCAGGGCAAGCAACTGGCTGGGCGTGAAATCTTCTATTGGTTGGATCAGTATATTCATCCTTGCAATACTGACACAGATTAAAAGTAGACATGGTAGTTTTGGGTCGATCGTAAGGTATTGATTCAATTATTGTGAATCTGGGACCACAGTTAGTGCAGTTGATGAAAGGATATCTATACCTTTTATCATCTTTATCAAATAATTCATCCAGACAATCTTCACAAATTGAAATGTCAGGTGAAATTGGAATAAAAGCATTTGGATCATCTTCAGAAAATACAATCTTAAAAGAATCAAAATATTTATGCTCCAGCCAATCCTCTTTAATCAAGTCGATCTTGGAAAGAGGGGGGGCGTCATTCTTTATTGATATGATAAATGAGTCAAGAATATTTTTAGAACCTGAGACCTCGATATCCACCCCCGCTGAACTATTGCGTACCCAACCAACTAATTTGTTTTTAATAGCCAAGTTGTAGATAAAAGGCCTAAACCCTACGCCTTGGACAATGCCTTTAATATTTAATTTCAGTGTTCTTTTATCGTTGTTCATTGTAATCGCTAATTTTAGGGATTAATTTGTAAAGTTTGGATAAACGAATTATATCGACTTTCTATAAAGATTACTAATTGTAGATTATAATTTTACTTATGGCAATTACAATATTAACTAATATGTACCTATCAAATTTTTCCAGATATTTTAATAATACTTATTAGTGGGACAAGAATTTGAATGTAATAACAATCATGCTACTTGAGGAGGTGTGCTTTGAGTGTTAGTGCAGAATTTAATAATAAGCAGTCATACACAAAAATCAAAGATCTACCCGGATTTAACCTCATTGAATTGGTCGAAGCCCGTACACCAGGCGATTCACGACTAGAAATGTGCATTCAATGTGGTAGCTGTGGTGGTTCGTGTCCTTCAGGAAAAGACATGGATCATTCACCGCGTCAACTATTTGCTATGCTAAGGGCAGGGATTGTAGATGAAGTCCTGGAAAGCAATGCACCATGGTACTGCGTATCATGTTACAAATGCTATGTTCGCTGCCCTCAGGAAGTCAAAATCACAGATATTATGTACACTCTGAAGACGATAGCAATCTCCACTGGAAAATTCAAAGTTAATGAAGCAAAGGACTTTTCTGAAACCTTTACCGGTTATGTTGAGAAATATGGCAGAAGCTTCGAATTTGGGCTTTCAACACGCCATAGCCTCAGACATCTACCCATGACAGTTTCCGGAACTATAGGACTCGGATTGGGATTGATAAAAACCGGAAGATTAGATATAACTCCGCACAAAATCAAGAATATTGATCAATTGCAGAAGATCCTGAATCGTGCTTATGAATTGGAGGCACAGAGATGAAATATTTATTTTATCCTGGCTGTTCAATGCAACGAAGCGCCAAACCATATCTTGACTCACTGAAGCTTGTAGAAAAAACATTAGGACTTGAATCAGTTGATGTAGAGGATTGGAACTGCTGTGGAGCCACAGAATTTAGTTCAGTAAACAGAACAGCTTCTCACGCAATTGTAGGTCGCAACCTAGCTCTCGCACAAGAGCAGGCCAGCGGGACAGATGAACTAGTAGCTGCATGTAGTGCATGCTATTTAAATCTGTCAAAGACTGATCATTTTATGCGTGAAGATGCTGATTTCAATGCATTAGTCAATGATGCACTTAGCGCAGGTGGATTGGAATATGAACCGGGAAGCGTAAAGGTTCGCCATTCACTTGACATCATAGTCAACAATGTTGGTTATGATGCAGTCAAGGAAAAAGTAACCAAACCTCTGTCAGGACTACGTGTTGGGGCATATTACGGTTGTATGATCGTGAGACCAGATGTCAACGAAAGATTCTCCAACCCGGAAGAACCATATGAGCTTGAAGATCTTCTAGAAGTATTGGGAGCTGAAGTTGTTGACTTCAAGATGAAGACTCAATGCTGTTCAGGACATATGACCCAGATCAGCAGTGAAGTTGCTTATGACATGATCAAACAGATCGTAAAGCCAGCTGTTGAAGAAGAAATTGATGTATTGGTGACTTTATGCCCAATGTGCCAATTGAACATTGACGCCTTCCAAAATGAAATGAATAAACACTTCGGTACTAATTATGAAGTACCGATCTTATATTTCAGCCAACTTATGGGACTAGCTTTTGGATACACTGAAAAAGAACTTGGAATTGGAAAAGAGTTCGTCAATGTTTCTCCAGCACTAGCAAAAATTGGCAAGACAACTGAAGAAGTACCAACTCCAAAAAAGAAGAAGAAATCTAAAAGTGATCCATCATTACCAATGCCAAAAATGCCCATACATTATAGAGGAGGTTCCTGATGGCAAATTCTAAGACACCCTCTGGAAAACCCCGAATTGGAGTTTATGTTTGTCACTGCGGTACAAATATCGCAGGTGTGGTAGATGTTGAGGATGTAGCAAACTGGTCAGCTGAAGAACTCAAAGACATAGGAGTTGTTCTTTCTCGTGACAATAAATTCATGTGCTCAAGTCAAGGCCAAGAGCTAATTGAATCTGACATAAAAGAGTTTGGTTTAAACAGAGTTGTTGTAGCTGCTTGTTCTCCACACCTTCACGAAAAAACATTTAGAGGAGCTTGTGAACGAGCTGGAATGAACCCTTTCTTCTGTGAAATGGCATCAATTCGAGAACAGGTTTCCTGGGTTACCAAAGATAAGAAAAAAGCAACAGAAAAATCAAAATCAATGGTCGCTGGTGCTGTGAACAGAGTCGTTTACCATGAAGCACTTGAACCTATCAAGGTTCCGATCAATCCCACAACATTAATTGTTGGTGGCGGAATCGCTGGAATTCAAGCTGCTCTTGAGATCGCCAATACTGGTCATGAAGTCTACCTGGTAGAACGCGAACCATCAATTGGTGGCCATATGGCACAGTTTGATAAAACATTCCCCACGCTTGATTGCTCCGCATGTATTCTTACACCAAGAATGAGTGAAGTTGGAATGCATCCGAACATCAATCTGCTCACCTGGAGTGAAGTAGAGAATGTAGATGGTTTTGTTGGAAACTTCGATGTTACTATTCGAAAAAAATCAAGATGTGTAATTGAAGAAGATTGCACGGGTTGTGGAATTTGTGTCCAAAAATGTCCAATAACAGTCATTGATGATGAATTCGGGGTAGGAATTGGTACAAGAAAGGCGATATACACCCCCTTTGATCAAGCAATTCCAAATTATCCGGTTTTAGATAAAGAAAACTGTACTTATTTCATCAAAGGTACTTGCAGGGCCTGTGAAAAATTCTGCGCAACAAACGCAATTGATTTTGAGCAGCAGGATGAAATAATCAATGTAACAGTTGGAAACATCATCCTTGCCACAGGGTACGACTTATTTGATGCTAGAAAAATGCCTAATTACGGTTATGGTCGTTACCCCAATGTATTCACCAGCATGGAATTTGAACGTCTGTGCAATGCTGCAGGACCAACGAATGGTGAGATCGTTCTAAGAGATGGAGTTACCGCTCCAAAATCAGTAGCAATCGTCCATTGTGTCGGTAGTAGAGATAAAAATCATAATAACTATTGTTCAGCAATTTGTTGTATGCAGAGTCTCAAGTTTGCTCACATTGTTTATGAGCGAACAGGCGCTGAAATCCATAATTTCTATATTGATATCCGCACAACTGCGAAGAACTATGATGAGTTCTACCAGAGAGTTTTGGATGAAGGCACACTGTTTGTCAGAGGTAAAGTGGCTGAGATCACTGATGTACCACAAAATGAAGCTGAGGAAGGCAAACTGATCGTTCAGGCAGAAGATACTCTAGCTGGCTTACAACGCAGAATACCTGTAGATATGGTTATCCTGTCTGTTGGACTTGAGCCAAAAGGCGACTCAGACGAAGTTGCCCATCAATTTGGTATCTCATGCAGTTCAAACGGTTGGTTTACTGAAAAACACCCGAAGCTTGATCCTGTATCCACAATGACTGAAGGTATTTTCATTGCTGGTTGTGCAACCGGGCCAAAAGACATTCCTGCTTCAGTTTCACAAGGCTCAGCTGCTGCTGCAAGAGTAATTTCTTACATAGAGATGGGTGAACTTGAGCTTGAACCTGTACGCGCATCTGTAATAGAAGAAATATGCTCTGGATGTAAGATCTGCAATGATCTTTGCCCATACAACGCAATTATCTTCATTGAAGATAAACAAGTTACTGAAATTAACGAGGCTCTTTGTCAGGGCTGTGGAACCTGTGTTGCTGCATGTCCAGCCGGTGCAATCGTCGGAACTGGTTTCAGCAATGAACAGATCCTCGCTCAGATCGAAGGTCTGATGATGGATTTTTCAGTACCGGAAGTGGTATAGGAGAAGGACACAATGACAAATAATTTTGAACCTCTGATCATTGGCTTCACTTGTAACTGGTGCAGTTATCGCGCAGCAGATATGGCGGGTACTGGAAGAGAAAAGTATCCACCAAATATCCGCCTGATCCGCATGATGTGCTCTGGCAGGTTGGATCCAATGTTTGTAATGAAAGCGCTTTCCGATGGGGCAGACGGTGTGATGATAACCGGCTGTCATCCAGGTGAGTGCCATTATCTCGAACAAAACTACAAAGCTCTTCGCAGGACTATTCTTCTCAAACGAACATTGGGGCAAATGGGAGTAGATCCTGAACGTGTAAAACTAGTTTGGGCAAGTGCTGCAGAAGGAGTATATCTTGCTAAAGAAATTGGTATATTCGTTGAAGAAATTCGAGAAAAAGGGCCGCTGGACTGGCCATCAAGAAAAAACCCTGCAATTTCCATTGTTGAAAAAGAGGAGGTGTCAGTATGACCGGCAAACCTAAATTTGCGATGTATTGGGCTGCCTCCTGTGGAGGTTGTGAAATAGCCACACTCAATATGCATGAAAAGATATTGGATTTTGATGCAAACTTCAAAGTTGTTTTTTGGCCTGTTGCTATGGATGCCAAGTACAAAGATGTCGAAGCAATGGAAGATGGAGAGATCCTGGTTACATTATTCAACGGTGGTATCAGAAACTCTGAGAACGAACACATAGCAAAATTGTTAAGGAAAAAATCTCAGATTCTGGTGTCTTTTGGTTCTTGTGCAATTGAAGGGGGTATACCAGGACTTGCAAATCTTACAGAAATGCATCATTTTTTTGATACTGTTTACACAACTGTCAGTACAGATAATACAAATAATCATCGACCTCAGGTTGAATATGACATGCCCGAAGGGAAGATTACTATCCCGGAATTCAAACCAGTTCTTCAAACCCTTGATCAGGTCGTGGATGTTGATTATTACATGCCTGGCTGTCCACCAGAAACTCATCAGATCGCAGCTGTAATTGATGTTTTGATTTCAGTTGTAAAAGGAGAAGCTGTATTACCGCCTAAAGGCTCGTTCCTTGGTGTTGGCAATTCTACTGTTTGTGATGAATGCGGGAGAACAAGAAATTTAAAGAAGATCACAGAATTCAAACGAATTCAGGATATTAAAAAGATCGACCCAGACCTTTGCTTAATAGAACAAGGTATTCTGTGCAACGGCCCCGCCACTGCAAGCGGCTGTGAATCAAAATGCCCATCAGTGAATGCGCCTTGTGCCGGATGCTATGGACCAGCAATTGGTGTTAAAGACTTTGGAGCAAGAATGATCACAGCTATTGCATCGGTTATTGATGCAGAAGATCCTGATGAGATCGAAAGAATTATGGACGGGATCATTGACCCAGCAGGAACATTCTACCGGTTTGGTCTAGCCAATTCGATGATGAGAACTGGCAAAGCAAGCTGGAATGGGAAATAGGAGACTTCTATGAAACAAATAACTATAGATCCGATAACTCGGTTGGAAGGACATGGAAAGATCGAAATATTCCTGGACGATGAGGGAAATGTAGCAAACACTTATTTTCAGATTCCAGAATTACGCGGATTTGAACAATTCTGTGTTGGCCGACCTGTTGAGGATATGCCGATCCTGACAAATAGAATATGTGGTGTCTGTCCTGAAGCGCATCACATGGCAGCTGCAAAAGCTGCTGATGCTGTCTATAACATTGATCCACCAAGACCTGCAAAGATGCTGCGTGAACTTCTTTACAGCGCATTCTATGTTACTGACCACGCCACACATTTCTATGCTTTGGGCGGTCCAGATTTTATTATGGGCCCCGATGCACCAGTAGCCGAAAGGAACATCCTTGGTGTGATCCACAAGGTTGGTCTTGAAATCGCATCACAAGTTATCCAGGCCAGAAAAGCAGGTCATGCTGTGATCGAAATGATCGGCGGACGAAAAGTTCATCCATGCACAGCGATACCTGGTGGTCAGACAATTGGTATTACAAAAGAACAAAAGACTGAAATCCTCGAAATGGGGAAGTGGGCTGTCGAGTTTGGACAGTTCAGCCTTAAACTTTTTGGCGATATCGTTCTGGGAAACCAGGCATATGTCGACTTGATCCTTGGAGACATTTACACACACGAGACATATTCAATGGGAATGGTTGATGAGAATAATAAAGTCAACTTTTACGATGGAAAGGTTAGTGTTGTAAGCCCAAGCGGTAAACAGCATGCCCTATACTCACCAAATGAATATCAGGACTATATTGCTGAACATGTTGAACCCTGGACCTATCTCAAATTCCCA
>JAUWSD010000069.1 GCA_030610225.1 Chloroflexota bacterium | reverse complement strand
GCTGAAGTAGTCGAAGAAGCCGCTGAAGTAGTTGAAGAAATTGTAGAAGAAGTAGTCGAAGAAACTGCAGAAGAAGTCGTTGAAGAGGCTGCTGAAGTAGTTGAAGAAGCTACAGAAGAAGTAGTCGAAGAGGCTGCTGAAGTAGTTGAAGAAGCTGCAGAAGAAGTAGTCGAAGAAGCTGCTCCTGAAGAAGAAGCCGCCTCCGAGGAAGAAAAAGAAGAATAATTAGCATAATATCAACAGAGGTGATTGTCTGTGAAAGAAAATATGCAAAATCTGATCGAATATATTGCTCGTTCCCTTGTTGATGATCCCACCCAGGTGGAAGCATCACAAAGAAACCACGGCTCCACCCACCAGATCCAGCTCAAAGTAGCTCAAGAGGATATGGGTAGGGTGATCGGTCGAAATGGTAAGGTAGCAAATGCAATGCGTCTTTTATTGAGGGTTGCAGCTGCTAAAGATAATCAGCGAGTGAATCTGGTAATTGTAGAACCTGAATGAGCCGACGAAGACAGAAAGCAGAAGCTAGAAGAAATAAACAAAACAAGAACTCAGGCTCGCAGCCTATTCGCGAGCCTGAATTTGTTCAGGTTGGTTTCCTGCATAAGGCACACGGTTTGAAGGGGGAGATGATCATGAGCGTCCTGACCGATTTCCCTGACAGAATTAAAGTTGGCACTGAAGTATTCCTGCGGGAAGGTGAGTATAAACCGCATAAGATAACTGGAGTACGTCAGCATAACCGGGGTAAGCTGGTCAGCTTTGAAGGATTCACTGAACGGGAACAGCTTGATTTCCTGAGAAATGCAGCTGTGTTCATCCATAAAGATAATATCCCTGCTCTGGAAGAGGGAGAATTCTATCTACACCAATTCGTCGGATTGAAGGTGATCACGGATGAGGGAAAAGAGCTGGGAACGATAGGCGATATCATTGAAACAGGGGCAAATAATGTCTTTGTTGTCTGGGATCAAGCGGGGAAAGAAGTCCTCTTACCGGATATTGATGATGTAATTAAAAAGGTTGATATTGAAGCTCAAACAGTGACCGTTCATATCCTGGATGGTCTAATTCCTGAATAGATCTAACACCTAAAATTTCTAAATTGCTTGACATATTAAAAAACGCTGTGGTATTCTGTTTTCGTTATTAGCGTACTTCCTTCATTAATATGCTACAAAATGGCTTTTTTTGAGGGTACAATGCAGAAGACGAGGTGAACGTGGAAAATACGAGAGGGGGCGCGGATATGGATGAGCGCCTGTATTGGATCGGCTTAAATATGGTCAAGGGCATTGGCCCTAAAAGCTTCCAGATATTGCTGGACCATTTTGGAAGTGCTCAGGCAGCGTGGGAAGCATCACCTGGCAGATTGTATGGATCTGGAGTGCAGAAAAAGAAGGTTGAGAGCTTGCTTCAATTCAGGGCAAGCATTGACTTGAATATGATCTGGGCCGGGATACAGGAGAAGGGCATCGATGTTCTGATCTGGAAAGACGAGGAATATCCCCGCAGGTTAAGAGATATTCCACAGTCACCACCCGTCCTTTACATGCGCGGAGAAATAACAGCGCAGGATTCTTGGGCTGTTTCAGTGGTCGGCACACGCAGGATCACAGCGTATGGCAGGCAGGTTGCAGAAGATCTCGGATCAGCTTTAGCCAGGAGCGGTGTCACCGTTGTCAGTGGTATGGCTCGCGGAGTGGATTCTGTGGCACATGAAGCCGCATTGAAAGCAGGCGGCCGCACGATCGCTGTGCTGGGTAGTGGAGTTGATCAGATCTATCCACCAGAGAACCGCAGGTTGGCCGGAGAAATAATTGATAATGGAGCGATCATTAGCGACTATGCCGTGGGAACTCCGCCGGAAGCTAACAATTTTCCACCACGCAACCGGATCATAGCAGGTTTGTCGATAGCGACAGTTGTTGTGGAGGCAAACCGCCGATCGGGAGCCTTGATCACTGCAGGTTTTGCGCTGGATCAGGGCAGAGATGTATATGCGGTGCCAGGTAATATTTTTGCACCCCACTCGGCTGGGCCGAATCATTTGATCCAGCAAGGCGCCTTCCCGCTGATCAGTGTTGATGACCTATTGGAATCATTGGACCTTTCAATGGTAACTGAACATCAGGTCGCCCGGCAGGTACTACCCTCAAATGCGGTTGAAGCGGTTTTGTTCGAAGCTTTGGGTTTCGAACCAAAACATATTGATGAGATCAGGTTGAAAGTTGAAATGCCTATAGAAGATGTATCGGCTGCCTTATCCCTGATGGAATTAAAGGGGATGGTCAGAAAAGTTGGCGGCATGAAATATGTTTCTGTAAAGGAAACAAAAGCACGGTATCTGACTGAACAGGATAGGATCGAGAAGGTTCAGGAAGGGAGTAACAGTGGCTAAGAATTATTATGCTGTGATAATGGCTGGAGGTGGAGGAACACGATTGTGGCCTCTGTCCCGGCGCGAACGCCCCAAGCAGATGTTGAAGATGTTTGGCGAGCGCAGCCTGTTTCAGATCGCTGTCGACCGCCTGGCACCATTGTTCACACCAGAGCAGGTTATTATCATCACATCTGAGAATATTGCTGCTGAATTTAAAACACAATGCCCGGATATACCTGAAGGCAATTACATTATTGAGCCAATTGGACGTGATACCGCAGCTGCGATCGGTTTGGCTGCCAGTGAATTATTAAAACGGAATAAAGACGCGGTCATGGCAGTTGTGACCGCAGACCATTTCATCGAGAATGAAAATAAGTTCAGAGAATTTCTGGTTTCAGCAAAGGCTGTAGCAGAAGGTGACCACCTTGTTACATTGGGGATACACTCGACATTCCCAGCGACTGAATTTGGTTATATTCAGCAGGGCGATTATTTGGGAAAATATGAAGGCAATATTGTTTTCCATGCAAAACGGTTCAAAGAAAAACCAGATAAAAAAACAGCACGGAAATTAATCTCCGGAGAAGACCACTCCTGGAATTCAGGCATGTTCATTTGGAAAGCTGAGAGGATCATGCAGGAATTTTCCAGGCATATGCCAGCACTTTTTGATGTTCTTGAAAAATGGGGGGAAGCTGGTTTTTCACTGGAAGTTCTGCAGGCATGGGAAGAGCTTGAAAAGATCTCGATCGATTACGGTATTATGGAACAGGCAGATGAGGTAGCAGTCATCCCGGCAAAAGGATTGGGCTGGAACGATGTAGGCAGCTGGAACGCTTTGTTTGATGTGTTGGAAGCTGATCAAGAAGGAAATATCATTGAAAGCCTTGAAACCCTGAACCTGGATTCAAAACGAGTTCTTATCCATAAGAACGATAGCAGCGATAGATTGATCGTCACCATTGGAGTAGAAGACCTGGTGGTGGTTGATGCAGGAGATGTGCTCCTTGTCTGCGATCGACATCAAGCTCAAAAAGTACGAGAAGTAGTAAAACTGTTGGCAGATAATAAGAAGGAAAAATTCCTTTAACCCATTGAAGTAAACTATTTGGAGGATAAATTTGGAAGCCTATTGTGTAAAATGTAAAACTAAGCGTGAAATGCAATCTGCTAAAGCAGAATATACCAAGTCTGGCTCACCTGGCACCCGCGGTAAATGTCCAGTGTGTGATACGACCATGTTCAGGATGGGAAGAACAGCTGAGCATGAAGGTCTGCCTGCTCCTGACAAGGAATCACGAAAGAGAAAGAAGAAGGTCACTCGAAAAGGGAATCTGGTTATCGTTGAGTCCCCAGCAAAAGCGCGGACTATCCAGCGTTATCTCGGAAAAGATTACACTGTAGAAGCGTCTGTCGGGCATATCCGGGATTTGCTTCGTTCTCAGCTTTCTGTTGATGTGGATAACGATTTCACCCCAAAATACAGGGTTCCAAATGAGAAACGTCCTGTAGTAAAGGAATTAAAGAAGATTGCTGCCAAAGCTGAAAATGTGTATCTCGCCACAGACCTCGACCGCGAGGGTGAAGCGATAGCCTGGCATCTTCTGGAAGCGGCTGAGATCGAACCGGAAAGGGCCTATCGAGTTGTATTCCATGAGATCACGGAACCTGCCATCAAAGAGGCTTTTGCTGACCCGCGTGAGATTGACATGAACATGGTCGATGCTCAGCAAGCCAGGCGGGTCCTGGACAGATTGGTGGGTTACAGCCTGAGCCCGATCCTTTGGCGCAAGGTTAGAAACCGCTTATCTGCAGGTAGAGTTCAATCAGTTGCGCTGAGATTGGTTGTTGAGCGTGAACGTGAGATCGACGATTTCATCCCACGGGAATACTGGTCCATCGAAGCCGATCTGCGCCCTGAAAATGACGAAACTGTTTACACTGTAAAACTGAGAAGAATAGACAACCAATTGCTTGATGTGGCCAGCGAAGAAGAGATCGGCCCGATCGTGATCGATCTGGAAGATGCTGATTACTCGATCTCCGGGATCAAACGCGGGGAGAGAAAACGCCGCTCACCAGCACCATACACGACCAGCACCATGCAGCAGGAAGCATCCCGCAAATTGCGCTACACTACCAGAAGGACTATGACAATTGCTCAGCAGTTGTATGAAGGTATTGATCTTGGAAATAGTGAGATCGTTGGTTTGATCACATATATGCGTACAGACTCAACCAATATCTCGAAGCTGGCACAGCAGGAAGCCAGAGATTATATTAAAAAAATCCACGGCGATAAATTCCTGCCGGAAAAAGCACCAACCTATAAAACAAAAGCTAAGAGTGCGCAGGAAGCACATGAAGCAATTCGCCCGACATCTGTCTCAAGAACACCAAAAGAGATGAAAGATTATCTCTCAAGAGACCAATACCGCTTATACCAGATGATCTGGCAGCGTTTCCTTGCATCACAGATGGAAGCAGCGCTGTTTGAGACCATCCAGGTAAATGTTCTTGGAAAATCGATTTTGCATGAATACGCTTTTAGGGCAACAGGCTCAAAGGTTGTCTTCCCCGGTTTCCTTGTCGTATATGAAGAGACGATAGGTGAATTCGAGAAGAAGGAAGGTGATGATGACACCAAAATCCCCAAGAATATCAGCGAAGGACAGCGGCAGCACCTGCAGCAAATAAATCCTGAACAGCATTTTACACAAGCCCCACCAAGGTATTCTGAAGCTCTGCTCGTAAAAGCCCTGGAAGAACATGGTATCGGAAGACCTTCCACATATGCCCCAACCCTCAGCACACTCCAAAATCGCGGATATGTGTTCAGAGAGGAGCGCCGCCTACATCCAACAGAAACAGGTGTGATAGTGAATGACCTGCTCAAAGAACATTTCCCGACCATTGTGAGTTTTAACTTCACTGCTCAAATGGAAAGAGAATTGGACCGGGTTGCAAGCGGAGATCAGCATTGGGTGGATGTCATCCGTGATTTCTATGGACCATTTGCTGAACTGGTAGAGAAGGCTGAAAAGGAAATGCCAGAGGTAAAGGCAGAACCTGAATATATTGGTAAAGTATGCCCGACCTGCAATGAAGGTCAATTGATGATCCGTTTCGGGCGTTTTGGAAAATTTGTCAGCTGTGAAAGATTCCCTGATTGCAGACATACAGAGCCTTACCTCGAACAGATAGGAATTAAGTGCCCTGATGATGATGGGGAGATCGTTATTCGCAGGACACGGAAAGGGCGCGTATTTTACGGGTGTTCCAATTATCCGGAATGTGAATTCACAAATTGGAAGAGGCCGATCAAGGAGACCTGTCCGAGCTGTCAGGGAATGCTTGTGATCGCCAGCAAACACTTTGCCCAGTGTATAAAATGTGAGGAAAAGTTCCCCCTGGATGAGATTCAGCAGGAAGAGTAAAAAAATTCCAGCAATCTGGCACAAAAATTGCATCTATTTAAATGAAACCTTCCGATCAGCTATTCTAAGTGAATAGCTGATCGCTGGAATTATTCAATGGCAGTTTGTGTTGCCAAATCAACTTCCCTGCTCTACAATGATTTCAATCTTAGAGAAGAGGATAGGCTGGAGTAATAATATGTTTGAAGAAACAGAATTTGATAATAGTGACGAGATGCAGAGGTCAGATACCATCCAAAAAACCCTCAGTATCCTGAAAACAAGAAACGCGATGTTGGTGATCGCCCTTTTGGTCGGGATATTGATCGGTGTATTTTTTGGGTGGCAGGTTTGGCCAGTTAAATGGACAGATGCAAACGTTGAGCATCTGCGCCTTGACCTGCAGACAGAATGGGTCCGGCTGGTTGCATATGGCTATGGAAATGGTCTGATCGATGAGATCGGTGTTTCAGCCCGGCTGGATGCCCTTGGAGAGAGTGCTACAGATGCCTATCTGGGCGCATTGGCAGACCCGCAGAGCGACCGCACAGCAGAAGCGCTGAACTATATCCAGAACTTCTACGAACTTGACCTGACCGGGATCGAAGCTCCTGACACTACAGATACCACCGTGGAGCCGGTTAGAGATGATCCCGCGGAGGAAGAATCTGAAGGCTCGTTCGGAAAGGTCCTGCTTTGGGGCGTGATCATACTTGTTCTGCTTGGTGCGAGCGGTGGCGCGGTCTATTACCTCTCAAATAGAGAGCAGGAAAAAAGT